>JADKCL010000061.1 GCA_016718825.1 Bacteroidota bacterium
TTCCGCTTCATTGCTATCACCAAAATCACTTTCAAAACGTGCGTCCTGATCGGGCGAAACTGCTCCCAGACACATTCGGCGAGTTGCTTCGCAATTTCCGGTCGCGACTTTGCCTCAAGTCTTTGAGCAACGCATATTCGTTGAATTGCAGAAACCATCCAGCTTTTGCACTCCAATCGGTCTTTCAATGGAATTTGGCGCTCGGCTTGGTTTTCGGCATAGTCGAGGTACATGGTCACGATGCGCTGTAGTTGCTTGATCTCCTACTCTGGGGACAATTCTTGGCAATGGTCACGTCCGATTTCTGGATCTTCCCCTTTGGGGCATTCTTCCAAGTCATGAGGCCCATATTGGGAGCTTCGAACCGCGCACGTTCGGAGACAATCTCAGCGGCAGTCTTGCCTGTGATGGCCCAATGGAGCTTGTTTTGAACTGTCTTGAAGAATTTCCTTGTGATCTCAGCCTTTGGGTCATAGTCGATGCTGCATTGCTCAAAAAGATCTGTGATCTTGAGGTAAAAGCGCCTTTCGCTGGCTCGAATCTCACGGATGCGTTCCAGCAGCTCCTCAAAGTAGTCCTTGCCAAAGCGGCTGCCCTTGCTTCATCCGCTCATCGTCCAGCACAAAGCCTTTGATGATGTATTCTTTCAAGGTTTTCGTCGCCCAGATGCGAAATTGGGTGGCTTGAAAGCTATTGACGCGGTAGCCGACCGCGATGATGGCGTCGAGGTTGTAGAATCTTGTTTGGTAGCTTTTACCATCTTCGGCAGTATGTGCAAAAAATGCACATACTGAATCTTCACCCAATTCGTTCTCAGCGAAGATGTGTTTAAGGTGCTTCGTGATAACGGTTCTGTCCACCCCAAACAGCTCCGCCATGCGTTTTTGTGTGAGCCAGAAGGTCTCACCTTGGTAGATCACCTCCACCCGCATGTGGCCTTGGGCGGTAGTGTAAAGGATGATGTCGTTGCTAGAAGGATTTTCCATCTCTGCTATTCAAATTTTCGTCGAATTCGTTCGCGATCCTTTCTGGTAGACAAATGCCAGATTCAGAAGCAAATATAAGTGAATATATTTAGCAATGCAATAAATAATAGCAAATTAGCCACATCAATGAGACGAAAACAGAAGGCATTGCTGGGGAAGCGATCGTCAACCGTTCAAAATCCATGGATTCATCTTTTACCCGTCCGCTCAGCATTACAGCTGACAGGGGCAGAACTACCCTACTCCACCAAAACCTTCAAAAAATCCATCCGCTTGCCACTCCGAATCTCCAATCCATACATGCCGCTCGCAAGTCCCAAAGCACGCAAATCCAGCTCCGAATGGAACATTCCCCCGCCATGGTTCAAAACACGCGTGGCCAAGACGCGTCCCTGCAAGTCCATCAGCCGCAAGGAAACGGGGCCCGGTTCAGGCAGGTTGCCCTCAATGTTCAACCGTTCATTCGCCGGATTGGGAAACGACTTGAAGGCAGCTTCCTCGGCCAAGGCCGGATCAGGACGCGCTGTGAGCAAGGAATCCCTGCCCCAAGCGTGGGCGACCGTTATGGTGTCGAAGGTGATGCTTGCAGCGTACACCCATTGATCGACGCCGTTGTGGTACCACTGTTCGGAAAATTGCGACTGCGAAATGAGGTCCTGAAAATGGGCAAAACTGCCGTAACGCGTCGAATCGCCCACGACACAGGCCCAGGCTTGCCCGTCGGTGGAATCGAAGGTACATGCACGTACGCCGTTGACCGTGTCGACGCAAGTGCGACGCACCGCAATATAGTTATTCAGCCTGCTGCCCGATCAACCACAAGCTGTCCTCCACAACCTGATCAAAGTCGCGGTCCTTCCAATGCAGGGCAACCGTCGGGTCCTCCACCCCCAGCAGGCCATGAAACAGAGAGGTCTCTACTTCAGGCCAATACATGATGAGCGAGACGTTGTGGGATTGCGCAACATAAGGCAAATGCGCATTGTTGTTGTCCTCCGGGCGGGCATACCAATCCGCATCGGGCGCACCCGAAGCCGTGTAGACCGCCGTGGTACCTACATTCGCCATCCAAGGAAACTGCTGATAACCAATCTTTCCCGGCCAGAAATCCCGCACCGAGGACAAGGTCACCCCGCCACGCTTGAAGACCGAAAGTTGTGCCTGGGAAATGACCGAACTCCGGGACATGAAACCGAGTCTCCCGGCCACAGCTGCGAATGAATCGACGGGGAAAAACGTGACGAAAGCCTTGAGTGTCGCGAAATCGACGTGGTCCCACATATTGTAGTCTTCGATCAAATGCCCTGGTTTCCAAGGCCACGGCAGGATGGAAATAAGCCCCGAACTCCATTGAAATACGATGCGATCCACGTCATTTTGGCTTGCATTGATCGTGAACCCGCTGTCGAGCGTATGCCCCACGGTATATTGCCGGTCTTCGTCAGCGCTCCAGGAATTGATGATGTCGTTCACGGGAATCGAGGAGGTCGAAAGAAAAGCCCCGCAATGGCTGGCATCGCTCGGCATCGGTCCGAGGCCGGTCAGCAGCCATATTAGGTTATTGTGATTGTGGCCGTAGGGGTTGTCGTATTTGCCGTAATAATTGCGCCCTGCGGGAGGAAAAAACACGCCTTGATCATTGGTATAGAGCAGAATATCCTCTTGAAGCAACCGTGAGCAGCGCTCGTCGCCAAGGATTTGATCACGGAATCCACTGCGAAATCGGCGAGGTTCAACAAGCCGGAGAGCGCATAAGGGGCATACACGGAAGAGTTGAATTCGTAGAATCCGTATTGGTTTTTGAGCTCCAGGTAATGCAGGAGGCGATCGTGCAAACTCGAGTCGACGGGGCGGTCAGCACTTATGTGGAGCAGCCAATCCGAAGAAGTCCACATGATCAAATGGTTCTCCGACCAAAAATTCCGGACGGTATCATCTTGGTTGATCCAATAGGGAATCGAATTGAGGGCAGGAAGGAGCAAGCTGTCATACTGCCCATTCGAAAGGAACAAGACCCGCACCAGTTGGACGATGCTAAAGTCGACCACGTTGTTGGTGGTGATGGTCGACACGATGTTGTTCAGCGCAGCCTGATCGACCGGCAGCCCTCGTACGCCTGCACGCAGATGGCATTCGAATTGAATTGGGCGAGGGCAGCATTGTTGTAGGCCAATCTCCGCGCCTCAAACGCCGGATTTTGGCTCAGTACAGATTGGCGGTGCCGATCAGCAGGATCAGCAATACCAAACGCTGCAAATGTGTCGATAGCTTCATAGTGCGATTCACGATATTGGACTACAAGATAGCTTGAGTTTTTGAGTTTTGCGGCATGAGAATGCAGCGAATCAATCCCGGAATTCGCCCCATAGAAGCGCCTTCCCGCCACAGTTTCCGGCTGCTTTCGCTGAGGAAACGAATTCCGCGACGGGTGACCCGGCTTGCGGACGTCGTCGCAGTTAGGCTCATCCACCCATCCCAAACGCGTCCCACGGAAATTGATTGCATTAAAAACCCGGAAAAGGATCAAAAATCACTACCTTTGCAAACAGCCCTTTCGCACCTGCGACGATTGGGCAGGTAAAAGTGCCTTCCAGGAGTGTTCGCAAAATTTGAGTCCAAAAATAATTGATGGCAAAATCACAAGAAACGTTTAGCAAAAAAGAAAAGAAAAGCGCGTTTGAAAACGGCAAGACAAACAATTCAAACGCGAAGAAAACAAGGCAAATCCCAAAAGTCTGGGCTTCAGGATATGATTGCCTACGTGGATGAATACGGAACCTATCCTCAACACCTCCGGATCCATCCAAAAAGAGAGTCATCCGCGCAGAAGACATCGAAATTGGCGTTCCAACAAGGGTCGAGGAAGATCTGGGCACTGTTCGCACGGGCAAAGTTGAATTTTTCAACCATGACAAAGGCTTTGGGTTCATCAAAGAAAATGAGACCCAAGAAAAGTACTTCGTGCATGTCAGCAGCGTTACCTTCGACATTGAAGAAAACGACAAAGTCTCGTTTGAGATTGAGCAAGGCCCGAAGGGCTTGAACGCTGTACGTGTGAACAAGATTTGATCGAAGGAACAGCGCCGTTGCTCGTTCGCTCCGGCGACTGATATACCCCCTCAAAATGCGAAAATCAGGGGCGAATCTCGTCCCTGTAGGCATGTTTTCCGCAGGAAGTTGGTAAATTTTGGCACTAAGTTTGCTCACTTTTCATAGAATTGAGCGAAATTGAAGTTTTAAGTTTACCGATTCCTATGTCCAATTCAAGATCCAACATCCTTCGCAGGATTTCCGCCTGTTTTTTGTTTGTTTCGCTGTCGATGATGACGCTGAGCACATACGCACAGCGAACCAGCACCGGCGTTTACACCAATCTGCAAGATGCCCTTGCCAACAAGGACGAAGTCCTCATCCTCCGGCTTGCCAACCAAAACCTGAAGTCGTTGCCCGAAGCCGTTGGGGAGTTTCGCAACCTTCACACCTTGGAAATCCAAGGGAATCAGATCAGCTCCTTGCCAGCCTCCTTCTCCGGCTTGGCCAATCTCAAACTCCTGAACATCGCGCGCAACAACTTCACGGAACTGCCTGCTTGGCTTTGCCTGACTCCGCGAATGGAAGTGATCGATGCGAGCGACAATAAAATCACCAGCATTCCGGAATGCCTTACAACCATCACGACACTCAAGGAAATCCGGCTCAACAAAAACGCGCTGAGTAACTTGCCCGAAAACATCGGAGACCTCAGTAGCCTGGGGATACTGGACGTAAGCGGCAACAAGTTCAGCGAAGTTCCTGCCTCGCTCGGCAAATTGGTCGCAATCCGTGAACTCTATTTCGATGACAATCAATTCACCGAAGTTCCGGCAGCGATTTGCACCCTGAAATCCCTTCAAAAGCTTTCCTTTTGGAACAACAAAATCGCCGTGCTACCCGATTGTATGGGCAGCCTGCTCAAACTCAAGTGGCTCCGCCTCATGGGCAATCCCATTACCACGGACAAGAAGGAAATGAAACGCATCGGCAAGCTCTTCGAAAAGGATCAGGTGCAGATTTTGTCTGAATAGCACCGGATAAGGGCTTTTTGATTGAAGGGATTTCCGACAATGCTTTCATCAGCAATGCCGAATTCGTTTTTCCGAATGAACGGTGGACCTCCCTCGGAATGTTGGACGTATTTGCCTAATTTGGGTGGACATACGCATTGTTAAATGAAGCGTTTTGCCCTTTCGTCGTTCCTGCTTTTCCTCGGATGGGCCCAAGCTGTTTGGGCGCAACCATTGATTGACTGGGCCCATGGGACGGGGAGCACGGGTATCGACCAAGGAAATGCCATTGCCGTCGACACTTTCGGAAATGTTTTGGTGGCCGGGGATTTTAACGGCAGCCTGGACTTTGACCCCGGACCTGGAATTCACACGCTCACCACGATGGGGGTCGACATGCTGATCGCCAAGTATGATCCGAATGGCAACCTTATGTGGGCGCATGCGATCGGGGGTGCAGGCGTCGATGCGGGAACGGGCATTGCGGTAGATGACAGCGGGAATGTATTCGTCGGAGGCCATTTTGAGCAAACGGTTGATTTTGATCCCGGCCCTTCGACCTTCAATTTCACTGCGCTCGGGGGAAGGACTTTGTGCTGCTTAAGTTGGATCCCAACGGCAATTTTCGATGGGCAAAACAGTTCGGAACGGGCAACCAAGAACTACGTCCTGATATCGCATTGGACGGCTACGGGAATATTCACCTTGCGGCTACTTTCTCAGGGACAATGGATTGCGATCCGGGGCTTGCAACGCTCAACCTTATGTCGGATAACGGTTCCCCCGACGCTTTTGTCGTAAAGCTCACCTCCAATGGGACTTTGATTTGGGCAAAACACTGGGGCGGACCGGGGTCGGAATTGGTAGAAGGCATTGCCTTGGACAGCTTGGGGAATGTTTGCACGACCGGGACCTTTGATGCAACGGCTGACTTCGACCCGGGCACGGGCCAAGCCTACCTCTCCCCCAACGGCCCCTTCAAAGACGTTTTTGTTTCCAAGCTCAATGCGGCAGGTACCTTCGAATGGGCATTTCCCGTGGGTGGAACCGAGCATGATTATGCCTATGCGATCACCTGCGACCTGAACGGTAGCGCCTTGATCTCGGGACACTTCAAAGGGACCGTGGATTTTGATCCCGGGCCTGCCACCGTAAACTTCACGTCCTCCTTTGGAAATCAAGACGTCTTCCTCCTGAAAGTGAATTCGCAAGGGAAATTTGAATGGCTCCAGCAGTTTCCCAATGGCGGAGGATACAGCGGCTCCACTGGAACCTCGCTCCTGACCGACCCATCGGGGAATATTTTCTTCACGGGTACCTACACGGGAAATCTGGATTTCGACCCAGGCCCGGGAACACAAGTCTTGATTTCCAGCAACGGCTATGATATTTTCCTTTTGAAGTTGAATCCTGCGGGCGGACTCATTTGGGTGGGTGCAACGGCAAGCCATATCAGTCCAGACAAGGCGCATGCACTCGCGCTGGACAATGCAGGAAACATTTGCCTGACGGGTTACTTTGGGGGGAATGCAGATTTTGACATGGGACCCGGCATTTACAGCCTGCCCGCCTCCAACAATTTCGACTTTTTCGTTGCCAAATATGGGTTCTGCCAAGCCACGGATACCACCTTCACGGCCCAAGCATGCAGCACTTATACGCTGAATGGGCAGAACTATAACAGTTCCGGAACCTATACGCAAACGCTTCCCAATGTCTCGGGCTGCGACTCCACGATCACGTTGTTACTCACAATTACAGGTGCGACGACGCCAGCTTTGCCTGACCCCATCTTGGGCGATACGACCGTCTGTGCTGGGAATGCTTACACCTACGTGATCCCCGCGGTGCCTGGCGCGACCAGCTATACGTGGACCTTGCCAGGCGGTTGGACGGGGACAAGTGCATCTGACACCCTGCTGGCGATGGTCGATTCCAGCAGCGGCACGGATCAGCGTCATTGCCCACAATGCCTGCGGGAGTTCGCCGGCTCAGACCTTGGTTGTTACCGTGAGTCACCCGCCCGTAATTGCCGGTATCCTGAGCGGGCCCACGACGATCTGCGAATTCACCACGAACACGTATTCCGTTCCTGCGGTAGCTGATGCGCTGGGTTATGTTTGGAGCCTCCCCGGCGGATGGACCGGAATGAGCAGCACCGACAGCATCACCGCGATGGCCGGCAACGCGAGTGGCACCGTTTCGGTTTACGCCTTCAACGCCTGCGGCAATTCGACCGTGCTCAGCATTCCCGTCACCGTCCTGCCCGCGCCCATTCCGCAATTTTCTTCGACGACGAATGGTCTGACGGCAACTTTTACGGACTTGACCAGCGGAGCTACGGCATGGGACTGGACTTTCGGCGACGGGGGAACGAGCACGTTGCAAAATCCGGTGCATACCTATCCCGCTCCGGGAAATTACACTGTCAGCCTTACCGTGATGGCCATTGGTTGTCCGGGAATGATGCAGCAGACGGTGCAGGTGGTAGCCGTAGGCGCCGCAAACGAAGCCGCGACACAAGTTACGGTCTTCCCCAATCCCTCCTCCGGCCGGTTTGTAATCGAAGTCCCCTCTGAAATGCAAGGCGAATTGATCGATGCCCATGGCCGGCGTTTGCTGGCTATCAAATTGACGAGCAGTTCCCATGTTTTGGACTTGGGGAATTACGCGGATGGCGTCTACTTTTTCCGGCTCCACGATGGGAATGGCGCGTTTTGCTTCAAACTCTTGAAGGATTGATGTGGGGAAACTGAAGGCCAGCCAATGCAACCTATGAAAAGACACATTAGCCTCAAAATCATGAATCCTCCGAAATATTATTATGTCCCCCTCTTGATCCTCCTTTCGCTGCTGTTGGCGTGTAATGGACCCAAAACCGCCGAGAAAAACGTGGAAAACGATCCGGTAGGTGAATATCCGGGTGGCGAAGAAACATACCATCCCTTCGATGGCTACATTGACGGGATATTTCGATCATTCTCTGGCGCGCATGGTGGTCAACATTGGCCCACGAAAACCATTGGAAAAGAGAAATGGACCTACAAAAGATTGGAAGTGAATTCTGAAGTTGCTTTTGTAGAGTTCCAAACTGGTCAATCCTTGCACAAAAGGAAGTTTGGGCTTGTAAATGATACGCTTGTATATGCCGAAGAGGAGGATTTTTTTTTACCTGTCGATACCGGCGATGTATGCCGTTACAGTTACGTCATCTTCCAAGATACGGTAGTGGCGTTTACGGCCGAGTGTACCGGTGATTTGGAAGAGAAATCGGAGGCGGTGAAAACCGCTGAGCTATTCAAAATGTGGCAATCCCACCAAGCCAATTTCAATCAATTCAAGGCATCCCTTGGATTTGATGGTGTCAAGGATGTGGCTGCCATGGAAATCTATCTGGACTTTTGGTTGGGATATGAATCCAATATCTGGCAGTACCTGAATGCGGACACTCCCTTGAAAATCACCACTTCCTACAGTGATCAAGCAATGGAAGACAAGGTGATCCTGTGCAAAACCGAGGAGGAAAAGCGAAATTTCTTCACCAACGCGGAAAAAACAAGGGGAAAATCCACGCTCGTCAGCACGTTTGGCAACGAAGCCGTTTTTGCATGGAAGTCACCCCACAAAAGAGTCTATCTCAAAGAACTTATTTTCTCGGAGAAAATGGTGCTGTTGGAGGTCAAGTTGTTCGATATTTTAGAGGAATAGCGTTCCAGCGCAAATCAATAGCGATTGCAGCAAGATGGCAATGGATTTCAAAGACCATTTGAAAAGGTATTCGAATCAGAACATTTGCCCATTGGCCGATTTTGGAATTCAGCAGACAATTCCGAGACGATCGGCAGCAAAAAATCTGCCTGCAACCTGTGAAAGCTGCCATTTCCAGCAGTATAGACGGAGCGGGGCGGTTTACGAATCCGCACCGGCGGAAGGATTTAAGGCTGATGATGGCCTTTGTGAATGACTTGCAACGCGCCTCAAAGCGCAGTTGACATTCTGTCAAACGCAAAGAGTTCAGCATCGCGATGCGTTTTGCCACGGATCGCATCACAAATGATTTCCGCGGCCACAGTGCTAAACGTGATCCCATTCCCGCCAAATCCCAAAGCGAAATATGCATTCGGATATTTCGGAAGTGTACCGATAAAAGGCAATCCATCCTTCGTTTCAGCAAACGTCCCGCACCAAGCAAAATCCAAATAGAAGGGAATCTCTGGAAACAATTTTTTAAACCTCTTCACCAATTGTGTTGATTTTCTAGGCAGCAACCGATCACGCCTCCGAGGGCTGTAGAAAGGCTCATCCTTCCCCCCTACCAGAATACGGTTGTCGGGCGTTGTCCGAATATAGAGATAAGGCATGGCCGTTTCCCAAAGCAAGCAGGTATTTCGCCACAGTTGGCTGGGTTCAACGGGCTCGCTCACAATGGCATACGTGGAATGCAATTGGGCAATCGGCTTCTCGATCATGTCGAGGGCCTCATAACCCGTTGCATAGACGATCTTATTGCCCGTAATCGTGTAGCCTTCAGTCGTTGTGAGCTGGATTTGATTGTCTATGTTCCGAATGCGTGCAATGTCAGTATTGTCCACGACCATCAGGCCCATCGCTTCACTCACCTTCAGTAGGCCATGCGCGAGACGATAAGGATCCACTTGTGCAGCTTTTGCGGAGAGCAGGGCCCCGGAAGTCTTGATCCCATAAAGCGCCCGCACTTCTCGGGAAGAAAGCTGTTGCAATGCAATGCCCATCTGCTGACGCGCCGCAAATTCTTTTTCGATGATCTCCATGTCTCTGCGACGGGAAGCATAATATAAGCTTTCGCGCTGCTGGAAATCGGCCTGTATGCCTTCCTTTTTGCAGATTTTTTCGAGCGTGTCGATCGCATCAATGCAAGCCTGATAACTGCGTTGTGCATGATCCAAACCCACATACTCCGTCAATTTGTACAGCGGCGTATCGATCTCATATTGCAAGAGCGCCGTACTTGCACAAGTGCTGCCCATGCCTACACAACGGCGGTCCACGACGACAGTATCAATTCCGGCCTTGCATAGCTGATACGCCACGAGGGCACCCGTGATGCCACCCCCCAAAACAATGACATCCTTTTTGATGTCCATTCTGGCACTTGGAAAGCTATTCGCAAACCCATTTCTCATCAACCAAAAGGGATTTCCCGAACTGAGATCCATAGTGCTTTTTATTGACCTACGGTGAAAATTGGGTTTAGTTGGGCTGAGAGCCGTTATAAAACGTTGCGAATAGCAATGGTTTGATGCCACGGGTATCCTTCGGAATAGGCTTGGAGCGCGAGAGGAGGCGTGAGGGGGCTTGTTTGTTGCTCCTCTCTCACATTCCGGCTGTTCAATTACGCTCCGGGCTCGCACTGAAAAATCCAGACGATGACCAGATTCTTTTCACGCGTCGGGACAAAATTCGAACCCATTGTGGGCTGATTTAGGCCAGGTGATGGCTTTTGTAAAGAATATGAAACGATGAGACAATTGATAGCGCCCTTAAACGACAATTCTCTGGAGGAATGAAGGCAGATATGGGAAAGATGTAACTCACAACCGGAATTACACAACATTCCCATCAGAGAAAGGTGTGAACATTGCATTGAGTTCAAAATTCGCCTTGGCTACCTGAGGCTACACTCAATTGGAAACTTTATGAAACACTATCTCATTGCTATCGTTGCGCTTTTGCTCACGACTTTTACCGTTCAAGCGCAACATGCCCATTTTGGCCTCAAAGGTGGCTTGAATGCTTACACGATTCTGGGGAATCAGAATGCTAATTTTGTTCCCAAATTCAGTTATCACTTCGGTGTATTGACCCATATTCACCTGGGAGAGAAATTTGCGCTTCAACCGGAAGTCGTCTATTCTGCACAAGGTGCCAGATTCGAAGGCAGCAGCCTAGACTTGCGACTGAAATACATCAATGTGCCCATCCTTTTTCAATACATGTTTGCCGATGGCTTCAGGGTGCAAGCAGGCCCACAATTGGGTATCTTGGCGAGTGCAAAAACCGAATACAACAAAACCAAAACGAACGTTCGGGATGAACTTCATGGCGCCGAACTCGGCGTGACCGTGGGTATGAGTTATGTCAAACCCTCCCTAGGACTTGGTTTTGACATCCGATATAACCAAGGCCTTACCAATATCCTAGCATGGGGCCCCTACAATTCCTTCAACAGCGGAATTCAGTTGGGCATATTCTATGTTTTTACCCACCAATCCTCAAAATGATAGGAGTTGATCAGCGTTCGGGATTGGTTCGTTGGTCAGCTTCAACACTCCGCCCTCATACTGAAAAAGCCGGCAGAGCCGGCTTTTTGTACACGCGGTGGGACAAAGTTCGAACTCACTATGGGCTGATTTCGGACTTGTGATCGGTTTTCTGGATAACCTGTTACGAGATGGCAACCGAACCACGTGAACAGTTTCCCGTCACGAGGCAACCTCAAGCTTCTTGATCAAGGCAAACAAAATCCGCGACAATTCATCAGACTCGAGATAAAATTTCTCGAAGTCAGGTTGCCCAATTCGGCTAGCATCCTTCAAAATATCAAAAATGGCAGCAACCTCGAAAACTGAGCTTCGAGCAATTACAAAAAAGTTTCGCCGATCCTTTTGTGAGAAGCGACCAGAACCTTCGGCGATGTTCAAGGCAATGCTCAACGAGGATCGCCGCAGTTGATCACGTGTTACCGAATCAACCGTCTGATTGGAAACAAGCCAACGTGTGATCTCAAGATGAAAAACCTTGGATCTTTGATAAATAACGAGTTTCTCGAAGTCGAACATTTGCCTTGGAGGTTAAAAAGTGGCGTGTCAGTAAAACAAAAAGAGTGAGTTTGAGAGTGAGAGCGAGGACAGAGTGAGTGAGAAGTTTCGTTCGTCGTCGAACTCGCTTCGCTCCTTCTCCTCCTCTCTCACACTCCTCACTCACTCTGTCATGTACCCACGGAGGGACTCGAACCCCCATGTCAGTGAAGACACTACGACCTGAACGTAGCGCGTCTACCAGTTCCGCCACGTGGGCATTTTGTGGAGGGCAAAAGTAACTTGCAGTTTAGAATTGTGCAAGCTCCCTAGACCGATTCTCAAAAATAAATTTTGCAATAGGGCAACTTCGCTTGGATCGCCGCATGCTGCTTTGGGGTGATTTTGTTTTTCTTCAAGTCCAATTCCTTGAGGTTCTTCATTCTTGTGATTTCACCGGGGAGGGCTTTCAGGCGGTTGCCGCGCAGGTTCAAGACCTTCAAATTTTCGCAGTAGGCGATCGAATCCGGCAATTGCCCGATCATGTTGAAGCTCAGGTCCAGGTACTCCAGGTTTTTCAATTCGCCAATGCAGGCCGGAACTTCGGTGATGAAGTTGTAGGAAACGTCGAGGCGTTTCAGGTTTTGCATTTGGTTGAGGCTCGAAGGCAGACGCTCCATTTGGTTGACGCTCATATGGATTTCCTCCAGGCTTGCCAATGTACCCGCTTCGTAGGGAATGGCCTTGATGAGGTTATTGTTGAGCTTGAGAATGCGCAAGTTGGGCAGGTTGCCGATTTCCTTGGGCAAGCCGCCGATGCGGTTCCAGCTCAGGTCGATCTCCTGCAACGACTGACAATCGTCGACATTCTTGGGGAAATTGCCCAGCAAGTTTTTGAATCCGGTGATGTATTGGAGGTTGGGCATCTGAAAAACCGCATCCGGCAATACCGTGAGTTTGTTTTCGCTGAAGCTGAATTCGAGGCAATTTTTAAAAATGGCGAGGTCTGTGGGAATCTCGAACAATTCGTGCATCGAGAGGTCGAGCCGTCGCACCATATTCGCCTCCTGACGGGCAAGGTTGATGCGGGTATAACGCGGATAGGCCTGCAACTGATTGCGGGTTGTAAGGTCTATTTGGGCTGACATCGCCAAAGGAAACGCAACAAGAAGCAAGAGGAACGTGATTTTTGAATTCATGTATGCTAAAATCTGACCATTCGGCTGCCGAATCGGAACTTTTGAAACGCTGCAATCAAGCAATTTCTTCGACCAAACACCAAAAAAAATATACGGTTTTAGCCGGGGTTGGTTGTGGAAAAGGTCAAGGCGGGGGATTGTCTGTATATTTTTCTGGATCAAAGGGGAGGTAGCGTCGTTGGCACTTGCACTGTGTTTTGGGCGCAGAATGTGCATTTTAGCGTCTTGGCGCTCACACCGCATTTTGGGTGGCGCCGCACGCAACTCGAACGTTATCTTGAACTCAAACTCAAACGGGGATCACCGTTGCGCGCGCTTAAACCGTTTTCGCTTTCGTGAAAACTAAAGCAGCCTCCAAAGGGAGGCTGCCAAGAGTTGCGAATTTTTAAAGTTTTGCTCAATGCGCGACCAAAATGCGCTTGGACATTGACTTTCCAGCCTCTGTCACCACGCGCACCAAGTACATTCCGTTGTCCACGGAAGCGCCGGCGCCATTTTTGCCATCCCAATAAAGGGTATGGATGCCTTTTTCCGAATGACTGTCTTCCAGTGTGACAATCTGCTGACCCAGCATATTCAGAATTTCGACACGTGCAATTCCAGCCTCTTCGGTGGAATACACGATCTTCGAGCGATCGGTCAAGGGATTGCCGATAATCTCAAGGCTAGCCGCATTCGAAGACATGGAAGGCGCACCAACGATCAAAGTTGAAAGGAAAAACTCCTCCCCGTTCAAGATTTCGCGGTCACCCATACCTGCGCCATCATAACGACCGACATAAGCGATCAATTCAATTTTGGACGCATCAAAGTTTCCTGGAATCGTGTAGGTAAAGGTATGGTTCACGCTTGAACCGAAATTGACGGTATTGGGAATCAAACCTGCCAACCCCCAAGCGCCTTCGACGTAGTCACGGGCGACATGGCGATGCACAAAACCCACAATCGGGTTACCTGCACCTTGATAAGGGTGTCCGGGTGTGCCATTGTCTGCATTCACTTGGTTGTAACCTGCGCCAGTGCCGGTTACCTCGTCTTCGACGATGATCAGGTTGATGCGCATGTCGCCGCTGAGTGGCGCCGTAAACAAGGCGCTGACATCGGCGGTGATCTGACGTGTTTGGGCATTGTAATCGACGCTGTCAAAAGCAACGGTCACGGAGCCTGCACCCTGCAATTGACTGCTCATGGTGCTGTTCCAGCTGCCTCTGCTGATCAATGCGCCGCCACGGTTGAACAATGCTTGCGGATAAGCAGGCGTGTAAAACGCAGCCAAATCCACGCCGTCGGTCATTTCCATTGCATCGCCGTCGTGTACGGCAACCATCAGCGCTTCAGGATAATCATTGTCCATCACCTCGGCACGGTAAGCGCCATCGGCGCAGTATTGGCACCAAGCACCGGTAAATTCTTCAAAGACAACCTTCTTGATCGAAAATTGTGCAAATGTTGGGCCGGCCAATGCAACGGCCAACAAGGAAAGGAGTAGTTTCTTTTTCATATTCTCGTTAGAACTTTCGTCCGAATAATTTGAGTCGTACCTATTAATGTGCAACCATCACACGCTTTGAAATGGAAGCACCGGATTCGGTGCGCAAGCGCAGCAGGTACAAGCCATTTGCCAAAGGAGTTCCGGAGGCATCTGCACCATCCCAATAGACGCTGTGCATGCCGGAGTTGGTAACATCATCGGCCAAGACGCTGATTTTCTGACCGGAAAGGCTGTAAACTTCAAGTTGAATGCGGCCGGATTCGTTCAGTGAAAAACCGATCGTGCTGCGCCCACTTACCGGATTGGGTGCAATTTCGAGGCTCAATCCATCTTCCAAATTGGAGGGATTCAACGCGGTAGCAATCGAAAACGGTACTTCCTCTGCATTCAGAAAACGGCGTTGATTCATTGCGGAACCTTCAAACATACCTACCAAACCGATGATATGCATGTTGTTGATGTCCCATTGCGAAGAAAGCGTAATGGCATAGGTTTTTGTAAACTCTTGTCCTGCAGTGACACTCGACGGAATCACCCCACCGGTTCCCCAAGCATTACCGCCGGCTGCACGGAAGACGTGATTGTGAACATAGCCTTGGATCGGATTGCCCAAACCATAAAAAGGACTGCCTACCGTGGTATTAAAATAGTTGACCTGATCAAAGCTTGCGCCTGTGCCGGTGACATCATCCTCTGTCAAATAGACATTAAACCGCATACTGCCTGTGAAATCGGTCAGGAAGGTCGCCTTCACTTTGGCAGTCAATACCCGTGTTTGGAAATTGTAACCTGCGCTGTCGATCGAGACGGCAACCACCGGGGTAGCTTGAAGGGCCGAATTGACAGCCGAAGCCCATGATCCTCTGCTGATTGGCGCACTGTTGCGGTTAATCGTGGCCTGTGGGAATGCTGGATTGTAGAAGTTGATGATCAGACTTCCAGGAGCATTTTGCATCCCGTCGCCGTTGTGCACCGACACGCCGATAGCGTTGGATTGGGTCGTGAGAATATCATCCAAAATGCGTGCACCATCAGGGCAATAGCCGCACCAAGCGCCCGTAAATTCCTCAATCACCACCTTTTGGACTGTCTGCGCCGTGGCAAACTGCATGCACGCGAGCAAAGTGAAGGCTAGAAGTAGATTTTTTTTCATTTTACCTTGTTAATTTCCAATTGATTAAGCGGCATCGCGCTCAAAATGTGAAGATAACAAATCACAACCAATTTCCAATGCGGAATTCGATGTTGAAACCTGAAAAATCTACTGTTGTCGCCCCGAAGGCAATCCGGAGCATTTGCCGTGACTTGCATTTCAGGCTGGATTCAACGCTTTTTCCATTTCAAAAATGGAATTATCATGGGCACTTCTGCTTGATAGCGCCGGTACGCATCCCCAAATCGGTCCACAAGATCCCGTTCCTCAAAGTGAATGCCGATCAGAATGTAAGCGGTCATTACTTCGGCGAAAAAAAGGTGGTCATGCGTCATCACGGGAGAGAGCCAAAACATCAACAACATTCCCAAATACAGAGGATGACGTACCAATCGGTAGGGTCTCGGGATAGACAAAAGCTCTGGTTGAGGCGGCTGATCCCGGAGAATGCGGATGACGGAACGCACGCCGATCAAATCCAATCCGTCCATGGCCAACCCTGCCCAAGCAATGACAACAATTCCAAGGAATGCGCCTGCATGCAGGAAATAGCCGCCCACCGTGCCGCTCAGGTCATACAACGGCGGACTCAACGGCGACCACAACAATGACAGCGAAAACAAGACAAATCCTGAAACCATGACATAAAAACTGCGCTCGAGTTCGGCAGGCATCAGGCGGATCAGAATTCTCTTGAAGGATTTGCGCGCCATGAGACTGTGCTGCACGCCAAAAGAAACCAACAGCACTAAATTCAGCGGCATGCCGCCCCGAAACAGGTAATATTCCTTGAAGGTCTCCGGAAACTGAAAATCCCACAAAAGCAACCCGAATGCAGCCATTCCCAGCAACCCAATGATCACAGCAAAGACGGAAAATTGTAGAAACAGGATTTTGCGCATGAGATGAAAAAACAATTGAGGCTTGAAGGTAGTCGAATTTGCCCAGAGTCCATCGCTTCGAAATCGGGCGAATGCCAAAATTTCCAGCGTATTTTTGGCTCTATGGAAGCAATCCACCACTATAGGCATCCATTTCGGCGAATGCATCCGGCGCAAACCACTTCAAGTCTTCATAACGCCGAAACCAAGTGAATTGGCGCTTCGCATACCGCCGCGTGTTGCGTTTCATGAGCCGTACCGCCTCTTCCCAATCGTATTCGCCGCGCAAAAAGCCCACCATTTCACGGTAGCCGAGGGATTCCAAGCCTTTGCAGTCCAATCCGAAGGCCTCTCCCACCCTTCGGGTTTCCTCCAACATTCCCGCTGCAAGCATCGCCTCCACACGCTGCTCGATTTTGGCGTACAGCAATTCCCGCGGCAGCTCCAATCCGATTCGAATGTCTTGCCAAGGATTTTGCCGCAGCTTCTCCCCTTTCCTGAACTGCGAAATCGGCATTCCTGTTGCCCGCCAAACCTCCAATGCCCGGATGATCCGCGCCGGATTTTGCCTGTCGATCACAGCCCAAGTCTCTGCATCGGCCGCAGAAAGCTCCGCCTGCAATTTTGCCAGTCCTCCCTCCGCGGCAGCCTCGGCATTCAATTGCAGTCGAATCTCCTCCGGCACCTCCGGCATTTCGTCAAAACCCTCCCAAACTGCCTGAAAATAGAGTCCGGTGCCGCCCACGAGGATCAAATGCCGGTAATCCTTGAACAGCTCGGCCGCCAATTGGTCAAACTGACGGGCAAATTCGCCGGCATTGAACTGCGCATCGGGAGGCAAAATATCGATCATATAATGTGGCGCCAATGCCCTTTCGACCAACGTTGCCTTTCCCGAACCAATGTCGAGGCCTTGGTAGATTTGCACGGAATCGGCCGAAATGACCGGGCATTGCAGGCGTTGCGCGAGGTGCAGCGCGTAGGCCGTTTTGCCCACGCCCGTGGGGCCGACGATGGAAATGAGGTGCTGCATGAACCCGAATTTGCCTAGTGAAGTTTCAAAATGGAAGCCCTATATTTGCCCTCCGAAAACAGGGTACAAAAATAGGCCATTTTGGCTGGGATTGGCCCTCAAAAAGATCGAAAATCTAGGTTCTGATGAAAACTGCACTCGTATTTCCCGGACAAGGTTCTCAGGCGCCCGGCATGGGCAAAGCCCTTTATGACCGTTCGCCAGCCGCCAAGGCGCTGTTTGACGCCGCGCCGGGCATTCTCGGATTTGACATCGTCAAAATCATGTTTGAGGGTACCGAGGAAGAACTGAAGCAAACTTCGGTCACGCAGCCTGCCATTTTCATCCATTCCGTGGCCGTCGCCCTTACTGGCGGATTTGAAGCCGACATGACCGCAGGCCACTCCCTCGGCGAATTTTCAGCCTTGGTTGCAGCCGGGGTTTTGACCTTTGAGGAAGGCTTGCATTTGGTGAGCATCCGGGCGAATGCGATGCAAAAGGCCTGTGACGCAGCACCGAGCACCATGGCTGCCATCGTCGGCATTGACGATGCAGTCGTCGAGCAAGTCTGTGCGTCGATCGACGACATCGTCGTGCCTGCCAACTACAATACGATCGGACAATTGGTGATCTCCGGCTCCGAATCAGGGGTCGACCTCGCCATCGAAAAGGCCAAAGCCGCAGGCGCCAAAATCGCCAAACGCTTGGTTGTCAACGGTGCCTTCCATTCGCCGTTCATGCAGCCCGCCGCCGAGGAACTGGCAAAAGGCATCCATGCCGCCAACTTCAAGAATGCACAAATCCCTGTCTATCAAAACTTCACGGCATTGCCCGAGACCGACAAGGAAAAGATCAAGGCCAACTTGATCGCCCAACTCACCGGTCCCGTCCGCTGGACCCAAACGGTGGAAAACATGATCAAGGACGGCGCCGGCAAATTCATCGAATGCGGCCCCGGCAAAGTCCTCGCCGGTTTCATCAAGCGCGTCGATAAAACCCTGCTTACTGAAAACTTTGATTGAGTTAGCAATGAGCAGTTGGCAGTTAGCAGTTTCTTCTTTTCAACTGCTAACTGCTACTTACTAACTGCTAACTAAAATTCGCCTCCTTCATTCTCCATTTTCAATTCTCAATTCTCAATTCCTTGAAAGCTGTCCTTCGTTACGCCCCAAGTCCTACCGGCCCGCAACATATTGGCGGATTGCGCACTGCGCTGTATTGTTATCTTTTGGCCCGCAAGTTGGAAGGCGAATTGATCTTGCGCATTGAAGACACCGATCAAGGCCGTTTTGTGCCGGGCGCGGAAGAATTCATCGTCAAAGCGCTGAAGTGGCTCGATTTGGAGTTTACCCAAGGCGTCCACGTGGGTGGTCCGCATGCGCCCTACCGCCAAAGCGAGCGCAGCGAATTGTACCAAGGCTACGCCAAGCAATTGGTCGAGGGCGGCCATGCCTATTATGCCTTTGATACATCCGAGGAATTGGAAGAAATGCGCGCAAAATTGGAGGCTGCGGGCATGGAAAATCGTGGCTACAACTACGTCACGCGCATGAGCATGCGCAACAGCCTCACCCTGCCGGCCGACGAAGTCGCCCGCTTGGTCGCAGACGGCACGAATTGCGTGGTGCGCCTCAAGGTTCCCTCCAAAATGGACATTCGCTTTCACGACGAAATCCGGGGACCACAACACTGGCATAGCAGCAATGTCGATGACCGCGTATTGCTCAAAAGCGATGGCTTGCCGACCTATCACCTCGCCAACGTCGTCGACGACCATACGATGGGCGTGACCCATGTCGTGCGCGGCGAAGAATGGCTCAGTTCGACCCCGACCCACGTGTTGCTGTACGAAGCCTTTGGATGGACGGCGACCATGCCCAAGTTTGCCCACCTTTCTTTGCTGCTTGACCCCAAGGGCCGCAAGCTCAGCAAGCGCAACGCCGGCGAATTCGGGATTCCGATTTTCCCCTTCAATTGGTATGACGAGCCCTCCGGAGAAACCTGGGAAGGCTACCACGACTTGGGCTATTTGCCGGAAGCATTGTTGAATTACATTGCCTTACTCGGCTGGAACCCGGGAGGTGAAACAGAAATCATGTCTGTTCCGGAAATGATCCAATTGTTTTCCCTGGAGCGTTGCCACCACGATGGCGCCCGCTTTGACATGGCCAAACTAAAGTCGTTTCAAGAGCATTATTTGCGTTTGAAAACGGATGCCGAATTGGCAGCTTTGGCAAAACCAGCCGCCACGGAAGCTGGCTATACGGTGAGCGACAGCTATTTGCAGGCCATTGCGCCGCTGATGCGCGAGCGCATTGCGTTTGCGCACGAGATGGTGAGCCACGGGAAATTTTTCTTCGAGGCGCCGGCCGCGTATGACATGGGCTTTGCTGCCAAGAACTGGAAACAGCAGAGCATTGACCTGCTGACCGAATTCCTGCCGCGTTTGGCGGCTTTGGAGCCTTGGAATACGCAGACGGTTCACGACCTTTTCCATGCCTTCGTCGCTGAAAAAGCCGTCGGATTTGGCAAGGTGATGGCACCCCTGCGTCTTGCACTCACCGGCGTATCCGCAGGCCCGGGTTGCTTCGAAATCTCGGAAGTGATCGGCAAGGCAGAAACCCTGCGCAGGATCCAATCCGCTTTGGATCATTTGCCTGCCCAATAAAAATGAAAGCCGGAGAAGTTATGGAACAAGAACTTTTCAACCCCGCCAACGTTTAAACGCTAAGGCTCAAAAAGCTCAATAGAAAATTCTTTTCACTGTTCGCTTTTCACTTTTCACTCATTTGGCAAAGGATA
>JADKCL010000062.1 GCA_016718825.1 Bacteroidota bacterium
ACAGCTATGCTGACATCGCAATTTTGGCCGCTGCAAGTTCTACCGCTTCACAATCTTCCCCTGCTTGCAAATCCCCGCCTCGGTACGCACTTCATACAGGTACAATCCGCTTGCAAGTTGCCCGGTGTTGAGCGTGGTCAAGCCGACAAAGGACTGCTGCAACAATTTCCTGGAGGAGATATCATAGACCAAAATCTCGGCCGGCTCCTCCGTGTTGATGTACACATTGAGCTGATCGGCAAAGGGATTGGGGTAGATTTGAACTTCATAATTGAGCGCGACGGTATTGCTCACGGGCGTGAGGGTGAAAAAGGCCTGGTACAGCGTCGAAGCATTGATGTTTTGCACGATCGAAATATTGGTGTCGGCGGCCGCGAGCACCGCATTCGCACCCCAATATTCAAAGGTATAGCCGGGGTTGGGAATGGCCGTCATCCGCACGGGATTGCCATCAAAATAGACGCCCGTCCACGGCAAGGAATCGGGGATGATCGTGCTGATCTTGATTTGGCCGGCCCCCGGGGGAAATACATCCAACGTCACATTCACCTGCCCGTTGAGCGCAAAATTGGCTTCGATATCGTCTCTCACCTGATCCGTGCGAATGCTCAGCTCCGAGAGAAAGGTCTGATGATTGTTCACGAAATCCGCCATTTGCCCGTTGATGTTGTTGGGGTCGCCCCATCTTGCATATTCCTTGGGCATTTCGATCACGGTCTGGTTAAACATCCCGTTGGCAATTGACGACAAGCGGCTGTATTGATAGGAAGTATTCATGAGGTCGGCATGCCGATTGATGAAATAATTCTTGAACCGTGCATTCTGTATCCCCTTCAAAAACACGTTGATGAAGGGATTATTGGGATCCGCACCGAGCACATACGCAATATGGTCATCGTGGGCATTGGAAAAGCCACCCGGATCCATGGATCCTTCCAAGTCAATCACGCAATAGCGCCAGCGGAAACCACTCGTAT
This sequence comes from Bacteroidota bacterium, assembly GCA_016718825.1. Lineage (NCBI taxonomy): Bacteria > Pseudomonadati > Bacteroidota > Bacteroidota bacterium. Next base: position 978 of record JADKCL010000062.1, read on the forward strand.
TGGAGCGGTAAATCTTGATGTTGTTTTGCGGCCAATCCACATTCCCCGCCCAGGTTTCCGCAATAATGTAGTCGTTGTAATAGGTCATGTCAAAATACCGATCGGCATCGTTCCAGAAACTCGTGTCGGCCGGATTCAGGCTGTTGAAGGCATTGTAATCCGCATAGAAGGAATCGACCGAACCCTCCAAGGCGCGCAGCGCATAGCCATTCCAGGCGCTCAACGACAAGATATCCAGCGAATCCTTGTCGGCATTTTCGATTTGATCAAAATATTCGGCATCAATCTTTTCCCGCAGCTCATACAGCCCGAAATAGGCCCCATTGACATACACGGTCACCGGCCGCCATGCCGAATAATAATTGTTGGTTTCCGCTGCCATGCCTTCCAAATGCGCGGCATCCTTGAAGGGGTAGGAAAGGAAATAATTGCTGCCATTGCGCAGGTAGATTTTGCTGTAAGTTCCCCGCAGCGGACGATTCGGAATGATCGGATAATTCACCGGGCCATCCCCCAAAACCGGATCGTCGAGCTCCACGCGAAACGAATGTTGCGGATGCGAGCGGCTGCCACCCAAACCACCGTCGATTTGGATTCCCGCCTGCTGCGAGAATATACGTTGTTGCGCCGTATCAAAATATTCCACGAAGGCCGCCTTCTCCCAGTCAAATTGCCAATTGTCAAAAATGCCCGTCGCCCCATAGAGATTTTGCGGATCCGTGACCACCGACAAGACGGGAGTCACATGACTGACGCCAAACAAATAGGTCGCCACGGCCGCAGGACTTGTGATCGCACTCGCCGAAAAGGCCTTGGCTTTCAAGACGCCCGAGAAGAAAACCGGAATCGCCCCGCCGGTGTAAAGCTGCGAAGTGATCGTCGGATCGTCGCCATTCGTGGTGTAGCGAATGCTGCTGCCCGGCCCATTCGGATTGGTCATCGTGACCGAAATGGGCGAATTGAAAAATCCGGAGGGCACCGAAATGACGGGCGGCAAAAGGTAAGTGGAATAGGGCTGCGAGAAATTGTTGGTCGCCCGCGGGGTCCCGTTCATGAACAGCGTCATCATCACAGCGCCATCGGGAAACAAGCCGATGCTGTTGTCGGGTTGCGCCACATTCACAAACAAGGAATGGACCAAGGTTTGATTGGTATCATAGAGGTACACCCTTTCGCCGGCAGTCGAAATCTTGAAATTCGTATGCAAATTGATGTTGGTGTCCACCGGTTCGAAGCGCGAGGTCACCTGATTGTAAGCGACCAACTTCATGGAGCAATCGATGTAGTCATACACCGTATTCACGTCCGTGGAGACAACATCGAATGCAAGGCTGTTGATATAGCCCGCCGAGAGGCCGGCATTGGTGAGTTCGGCGGCAGGAATCACCATTTGGTTCCTCGCAGACCAGTACCAGTTGCCATAAGGCGCGGGATAGTCATAAGGCGAATTCTGAAGATTTCCGGTACCCACGGCAATATTGTTCAACTTCATGTTGGGACGCATGGCGGCGGTTCCCCCGTAGGCTGCGGCACAGGCGGCAGCACTGTAGTCGACCCAAGCGCTGATGCTGGCATTGTAGGCTGTGCTGCTTTGCCTGAAAACGGAATTGGTCGTGTAGCCGGCGGAAGAATAGGAGCAAATATTCAGCAGCAACGAGGAAACGCCGTCCCAATAGAAGGGGTTGTTCAGGTTGTGGTTGTTCCAGCCGACGAATGGGTTGTAATTGGTTTGATAGAGCACATTCTTAAATCCCGTGACGGGCTTGCGGTCCTTGCCGCTGCAGAAAATGACCTTGTATTCCCCCGGATTCAAGTTCACGTTGGGAAAGGTCCATTGGGTCGGATCGTTGGGGTCGTCGGTCAAGCTGTAATTCAGCAACCGCACCGTGTCGATGCCGGCATTGTAAAGTTCGATCCAATCGGGGAACTCCCCATCTTCGTCCGCGACCGCGGAGTAGTTGCGATTGGACCCTTCGTTGATGTAAACCTGCCCAAAAGCCAACTGGAAGGCAAAACAACAAACAAAACACAGGACCTTGCTGTACAGACTTTTCATCGTGAACCGGATTTTTTCAATTGCAACACAGTGGATCGACGGAGGCTGTTGACCTCGCTAGGGCAAGGTAACGAAAAAAGGGATTGCTGCGGGCAGGACTGCGCGAAGTGTCGCGCTGGCGATGGCTGGGGTTGCGCGGGCTGGTGGATTGCTGGGTTCTGGCCGAATGGTGGACGTTGCTCTTTGAGGACAATGGGTTTTGCTATGCGAGCTGTCCCGAATTGCATTTCGTATGGTATTTATTTTATGCCTACTCGACCTCTCCCAGTGAATTTTTCAAATTAAATCAAGGAGTCACCTCTATAAGCTGTTCGCGGTACCAATCCGCCGCGGCGGAATGATCTGTGGATAGCCCCCAGTGAAACTGGGGGTAGCAAGCATCCCCCAAAGTTTCAACCCCGAAGGGGTTGATCTGTGGATAGCCCCCAGTGAAACTGGGGGTAGCAAGCATCCCCCAAAGTTTCAACCCCGAAGGGGTTGATCTGTGGATAGCCCCCAGTGAAACTGGGGTAGCAAGCATCCCCAAGTTCAACGCCGAAGGGTTGATCTGTGGATAGCCCCAGTGAAATCTGGGGGAGCAACCAAGTTTCCAACCCCGAAGGGGTTGATCTGTGGATAGCCCCCAGTGAAACTAGGGGTAGCAAGCATCCCCCAAAGTACCAACCCCGAAGGGGTTGATTTGTGGATAGCTCCCAGTGAAACTGGGGCGCAAGTATCCCCAAAGTTTCAACCCCGAAGGGTTGATCTGGATACCCAGGAACTGGGGGCGCAGTTTCAACCGAAGGGGTTGATCTGTGGATAGCCCCCAATGAAACTGGGGGTAGCAAGTATCCCCCAAAGTTTCAACCCCGAAGGGGTTGATCTGTGGATAGCCCCCAGTGAAACTGGGGGTAGCAAGCATCCCCCAAAGTTTCAATCCGCCGCGGCGGAGTTGACTATGAGACATATTAGATAGAAATATGCTCATTATTCAATCGTGTTAAGACTGATTGGATGACATTTTGGATTGTCCATCACAACCATTTCTTAAAAAGTTGTTTTTTTCACAAACAAATTTGCATTTTTGCCATCCATCCGAGACATTTGCCAAATAAGCAGGCAATTAGCCACTAAATGGGTCTTGATTCCTACAAATAAACGCATTAAATGATGATGCGTCGAGTTTGGCGCTTAAGAATTGTAAGCAAGATTATGAGGAGGTTGAAATGAGTTATAGACAGATTTATTATCAAATCGTTTTCAGCACACATCAGCGCAAGCCAACAATTGCGGAGGCGCATTGCGAGGAATTGTACCGTGATGTTTGGAAAATTGTGAAGGATCATAATTGTAAGCTCCATCGCGTCAATGGCACCGAAGACCATATCCACATTTTTTGTGATTTGCATCCGAGCATCGCCTTGGCAGATTTTGTCAAGGATCTCAAGGTCAAAAGCAGCCTTTGGATGAAACGTTGTGGAAAATTTCCATTCTTCAACGGATGGCAAGAAGGTTATGGTGGATTTACATATAATTTCCGTGACCGTGATATGATCATCAGTATGTGAAAACCAGAAGGAACACCATAAGAAGGAGAGTTCTTACGACGAATTCAAACGGTTGTTGAGTGAAAATGGGATTGCGTTTGATGAGAAGTATTTGTTGTGAAGATGAAGGGCATAAATTTACTTTGTTAATTGTCAACCCCTTCGGGGTTGGGATCTAGGAGGATCGCCTACCCCGGGCTTTGCCCGGGGCTATCCACAGTTCAAGCCCTTCGGGCTTGGAAGGTAGAATCCTGCCCAATTCTGGTTTTACTGGTCAAGGTCCCGATAGGCATAATTTATTCTATTGTTTTGGTGTCAAACACTATCGTTGTTTCAAATTTGAAGAATTCGTTCTTAGCCACTCTTTCGAATTCAAAGTCAATTAGCAATTCACCCACTACGGCATAGCTGTTTGTAGATATTCTCTTCCAATTCATTGCAATAATATTACAAGGATTGTGGGCACAACCTAAATAAATTGAGACCTCAATTCCGTCTTCCGGAGTGCTTTTCAAGGACAGGTTGTCCAAATTGTCAGGGTCAGACAAGTTTAAATTGAGCCATTCCATTACAATTATTGTTTCCAACGGTTTCTCTTCATAGTCTAATCCTGAATTGAAAGGTTTTAATGGTATATACACGCGATGAAACAGCGTTCGTTGAAGACCGGTAAACTCGTTTTCGAACCAGTATTTCTCAGCCGTTCCCTTTTCGGCTTCTGTTTTCAACTGTAGGTTAATGGTTTCCATTTTATTTTAGGCAAATCAGCCAGATTAGTGCCACTTTGCCTTTCCCTTATTCCAACCCCAACTTCCCCAACCTTCCGAGAAATCCAAGCAAATTCGCCTACCGAATCAACGTTGAAGGATTCACTCCAGGTTGCCCACATGCGGCCACCGAGTGAAAAGCCAAAGCCACCGGTGCTTTCGAGACTCTTCTACCGCCCAGATGCCTGCAAATACACATAAGGACAGCGTAAATGTCGAATCGCAAAGGATTGAAATGCAATCTTGAACCAAGCTACCTTTTCGTCCATTCTATTGCAATAAAATTGGTGCAATCATTTTTCATCTCGTCTGTCCAGTCAATGAATATTGCAGATCCTCCATTTCTAACAGTGTCCTTAACCAATTGATAAGTTTCCCAGGCTCCTTGTGGGTCCTGTCCAACCAAGTCAAACACAATGTCCGTTGTCTTAGATAGCGTGGAATACAAGCTAAGTAGCCTTCTAGGATTACCTGCAAGTGTATTTACTTTGGTCCCATTGGAAATCCAGTCAATGTCATATATTTTCGTCGCAAAGTTGCTATTTGAATTCGCATTTCGATTCAAGTATTCCCCAACGGTCACAGGATAAAATAATCGCCTAAGTCTCGACTCTTTAAAGTGTTCCACAAAGGTCATCGGTCGGAAAATATTGACATTTGCATTTCTCTTTTTCCCAGTTAAGATGTCAACCAACTCAGTTTTTAAGGCATCAAAATGTGCTCCGCCATAAAGACAAATTACAATTAGTTCTCCGCCCCTCAATTCAAATGGTGGGATGAAGTATTCTCCGATTTGTATTCCTTTGCTTTCGACTATCATTCTGAAGTACGATATTGCTTACAACATCTCTTGATGCGGCGGTGCGATTTTCAAGCAGGACCTATCCCCAAAACGAGAAGGTGGAATGAAGATAACACTTCGAGATTACAAAGCACCCATTCATTTGTCAAATATTTTCTCGAAAATGTGAGGCGTAATATTTAGAACTAACTTTTCCGTCCTCGGGTCAATGTAAATTACACAAAGTTGCGCCTTTTCTCCACGGACTACCCAAGATTGGTACCTTACCATGTGCATTGGCAATATTTGGCCATCAGGCATTTCCATGTCTTGCATTATTCCAGTATAGCAAACCGCATCTTCCACGACGGGAGTACCCTGTTTGGTGAGATACTTCCGAACCTTTTCTTCTAATGTGTCTTTAATTGTCATATTCCTTATTTTGGCATGGGAATTTTTCCGAAACTCTAGATCGAATTCGTAAATCCTTGCGAGAAATGCAAGCAAAATTCGCCTACCGAATCCATTCCACGGGTAACCCCAAGGCTGCCCAAATGCGCAACCCCAGCGATCACCCTGCAAACTGCAGATAGATCAAGGCCACGGCAGCCACCGTCATGATGATCAAGGCTGTAAATCCGAGAATGTTGGACAGGATGCCATTGACATTGTCTCCCATGATTTTTTTGTTGTTGGAAATATGCAGGATGATCGCAATCAAAACCGGGGCAGTCATTCCATACAGGATCGCGGTATAAATCAAGGACTGAATCGGCGTGATGCCGACGTAATTCAGGGACAAACCCAAAGCCAATGAAATCGCAATGATGGTATAAAAGCCCTTGGCTTGGTGAAATTTCTTGTCCAGCCCCTGTTCCCAGCCAAAGGTTTCGGCAAAAATATAGGACAACGATCCGCTCAAAACCGGAATGGCAATCAGTCCCGTACCGATGACACCGACCGCAAACAGCAAATAGGCGAGGTCGCCTGCCAAGGGCCTCAAGGCCATCGCAGCCTGTTCCACCGTGTCAATTTGGTGAATGCCCCCCTTGAACAACACCGTTCCCGTGGTCAAAATGATGAAATACATCACAAATCCAGAAACCGTCATCCCAAAATCCACATCCTTGTTCATCGCGTTGATGATCTTTTTATTGACCATCAAATGCTTGCGCTTATTTTTCATTTCCTCGACTTCCACCGAGGCTTGCCAGAAAAAAAGATACGGCGAAATCGTGGTCCCCAAGATGCCAACAATCACCGAAATAAATCCCTTGTCAAATTTGATCGTGGGAATGAACGTCGATTTGAGAATTTCGACAAAGTCTTGCTTGTACAAAAACGGCACCACAAAATAGACCAGCATCACAATGCATAAATACTTCAGAATGGAGGCGATTTTCTGGTAGGGCAGGTAAATGATCAGCACAAGAAGCAGCAGGGTAAAGATTACGCTGAAGTAATTGGCATCGACCGAGGGTACAAGCAGATTGCCCACGGCGCCCATGCCGGCGATGTCAGCACCGATGTTCAGGACGATGGCCGGAAAACTGAACAGCAACATCAAGTACAAAACCGGTCGCGGATAATGCTTTTTCAGGGTGCCGGTGAGCCCCTGCGAGGTCACCAAGCCGATACGCGCACACATCTGCTGAATGGCTGCCATGAGCGGAAAGGCCACAATGGCCGTCCACAACGTCGAGAGTCCGTAGGCGGCGCCCGCTTGCGAATAGGTGGCAATGCCCGAGGGGTCATCATCACTTGCGCCCGTGACGAGTCCGGGACCGAGTTTCTTCCACCGACCGAGAAGTTTGGACGTAAACGATTTCATATTCTTCATTGCAAGTCACGCACTTACGTGATTTGGAAATGGTCCGCAAATGCCTTCCATACCCTTAGCCAAAGTCGACATATCCAGCCAAGGAAACAAGACAAGCCTTTATGATTTTTGAGGGTGGTGTGGAGATTGGCCTGCTACAGCCTCATTTCTGCCTTGCCGGGGTCCGGAGCACCTACATCATCGTAGCCGTAGCCGCCCTGTACCCTGAAACAGCAAAGCCCAAGGCCGGATGCCCACAACCGAGATTCTGCCAGAAGGTTCTCCGCTGCCGCTCAGATGTTTTGACAAATCGCCGACCCACTCAAAGCCCCCCAAGAAACTGCTCCGCATGCTTCAAATGTCCCTGCCGTTTGGTTTCCGGCATCGCGTCGAAGCTTCGGACCAACATGCCCAAACGGGGATTTTGCAGGAAAAAATCACGGTGTGTATGCATGAACCGCCAAAACAATCCGTCCCAGGTCACTTGCCAATCCCCTTTGGGGTAGTCGCTCATTTTCATGAGGTAATTGCTGCCGCTGATATAAGGTTTGGTCGACATCAGCCCGCCGTCGGCAAACTGACTCATGCCATACACGTTGGGCACCATCACCCAGTCATAAGCATCGATAAACAGCTCCATGAACCAGCGATAAACGTCATCGGGGTCAAATTCGCACAGCAGCATGAAGTTCCCCAATACCATCAGGCGTTCGATATGATGGCAATAACCCGTATCCAAAACCTTGCGAATCGTTACGTCAATGGGCGTGATACCGGTGGTTCCATTCCAAAAGGAAGGCGGAATCTTCCGAGTAAATCCCCAGTAGTTTTTGGTCCGTTCTTCGCTGCCTTTCAGTTGATAAACCGCGCGGATAAATTCCCGCCATCCAATGATTTGCCGAATGAAACCTTCCAGTGAATTGATGGGAATTTCATGATGACTGGCAAAAGCGAGGACTTCGTCGATCACAAATTGCGGCGTCAGCAGTCCCACATTCAGCATGGGCGTCAAGACACTGTGGTGCAAAATGTGCTCTTTGGAGAGGATGGCATCTTCGTAGGCGCCAAATTCTGCGAATCTCGAATGGAAAAACTCCCTGAGCCAAGCTTTGCTTTCTGCGAAGGTCGTCGGATAGCGGAAATTAGGATTCAGTTGGCCATAATGGTCTGCGAAATGGGTTTGGGTATAGGCGAATGCTTCCTCATAGATTGCATTCGAAGGCAGAAATTCCGTCTTGGGTGGGGTTTTTCCTTTGGCATATTTCAGCCGGTTCTCCTCGTCAAAGGACCACTTTCCTCCAATCGGCTTTTGATCGGATTCGAGCAAAATCTTCCTGCGCAAGCGCTGATGCTTGTAAAAATCGGTCTGAAACATCCGCTTTTTCCCGGCAAAATAGGCCGTAATTTCTGCTGCCGAATTGAGAAACATCGGCGTGGGGTATTGTGTCAATTCGACCTGCTGCGCCTTGCAAGCCGTGTGCAAGCGTTGTTCCAGCCAATCGTCGGTGGTGTCAATGTAAGCAAGGGATTCCACCCCCTTCTCCTTCAAAAACGGAATCAATTTCCTGACATCCGACAGCGGATCAATGGCTTCAATGTAATGAACCTCAATCCCTTTTCCTTGCAGGTAGGAGGCGTAGCCTTTCATGCTTGCCCGGTGAAAGGCAATTTTCTGCTTGTGGAATTTGTATTGCCGGAAGAACAAATATTCCTCCACCAAATACAGGGTCTCGCATTTGGAAACAAGCACATTGTTCTCAAACAATTGATGCGGAAAAAGGATGCCTGTACTCATATTTTCTGCTTCTTCATGCGACACTGATCACTGCAATATTTGACTTCGTCCCAGACCTTTTTCCACTTCTTTCGCCAGGCAAATGGGCGCTGACAAACGCAGCAAATTTTGGTGGGAAAATCCCGTTTTTTTCTTTGTTGCATGATGCATTCAAGCTTTTCCAAGGCATTGCGCCGAGCAGGATTGCAACTTAAGGCTTGGCATACGGCAACCTTCCGATGGATTGCGCAACGAAATAAGCGTCAAGCCCTTGGCTGATCAAGACTTCCGCTGCCGCCAAGTCCACATAACCGTCCGGCCCCACAAGGGAGTCATCGAGCGCGACATGGGTGATGCTGCCGATAATCAGGAGCGTGCCATTCTGCGGAATCGGAATCGTAGCTTCCAATTTCATCCCAATTTTCACCACCGCATTCGCAACAAACGGCGCATAACATCCGAATTGGTACAGGGGTTCCAAGCCCACTTGTTCAAATTCGGAGACTTCCTTTTCATACCTTGCCGACGTTTGATGCGCCTTTTCAAACTGCGCAGCCTGAACATAATTCAAGGTATATTCCTTGGTTTCCAGGATATTCTGCAAGGTATCGCGCGGCACCGTATCGGGCCGGCTGATCAGCCCCAACAACGCAGGATTAGCCCCCAAATGAATCAACGAATTGAATATTGCGAGATTCTCATGCCCCGCCGCGGACTTCGAACCGACCAAAACCACCTGCCGGAATCCCGCCAAGGAATTGACGAAGGCCGTGCGGTAGCGTTGCTCCAATTGCTGGATGTTTTCTTTGTTGAGTTCCATTTAGCGTTTACTGACTTTGTTGAATGAAATCGACTTTTGGTTGCTGGATTTGAACCGAATGATTTCAGGACTTCTTTTGAGGGCGTGTTTTTGGCTGAGGCCACTGTTCACGCGTTTTCGCCACAAATTGAAACTGCTGCGCTTCAGTTCTTTGCGCATGAGCGCAATGACATTCGCTTCCGAAAGCCCAAACTGCACCGCGATGGCTTCGAAAGGCGTTTTGTCTTCCCAAGCCATTTCTATGATGCGATCGATGTCTTTGGATTCCACAATTCGGAGTTTAAATTGACCTTGAAAAAGCGGAAATGGTTGCGCGATCCATCGCCTGCCTAAGCTTTCAGCGAAGACATTCCACCATCGACATGCAAGATTTGCCCGGTGATCCAGCCTGCGTTTTCCGAAAGTAAAAACGCGGCCATGTTGGCGATGTCGTCCGGGGTCCCAATTCGTTTTAAAGGATGCCGCAAGGCATTGGCCTCTCTTTTTTGTTCGGTATTGAGCAATGCCGCAGCCAATGGCGTATCGGTCAACGATGGCGCAATACAATTCACCCGAATCTTGGGTGCAAATTCAGCCGCCAAAGCCTTTGTCAGCCCTTCGATGGCACCCTTGGATGCGGCGACCTGCGTATGAAACGGCATGCCGGTTTGTACCGCGACGGTCGAAAACAGCACGATGGATGCGTTATCCGATTTTTTCAACCTCGGCAAAACCGATTGAATGACCTTGATGGCTCCAATGACTTGGAGCTTGTAATCCGCCTCAAAATCCGCCGGTTTGATGCGCTCAAAGGGGCGCAAGTTGATGCTCCCCGGGCAGTAGACCAATCCATCCAAGTGATCCGGCAAAAAGGCCAGCGCATTGGCATCCTCCAAAACATCCAAAGGATGATACTGCAGATGCGGATGGTCCAGCGGCGGCTCCGTTTTGTGATAGGTAGCAAACACCTGATTTTCCGCCTGAGAGAGCTGATTGGCCAATGCTTGACCGATACCGCTCGAACCCCCAATGATCAAATAATTTCGCATCGCACTACTGGATATGTAGGGATGAAACAGCTGTTGGGGTGTTTTGTTTGGATTTTTGAAGGGTATCTCGGCACCTTGAAATCCCTGCCCGAGGCGCAACGTCATCTGATTGCAACGCGATTTTCCGCAAAATCCGATCTTTGTAGGTAGATGGCACAGAAGAAGCTTCCAATCGGCATTCAGTCTTTCCGGAATTTGATTCAGGACGACTTCATCTATGTGGATAAGACCGAATATTGCCATCGCCTGATCACAAATGGGAGGTATTATTTTCTTTCCCGTCCCCGACGCTTTGGGAAGTCATTGCTCATCAGCACCCTCAAAGAAATCTTTGAAGGCAATCGACAGCTTTTTAAAGGTCTTTGGATCGAAGACAAGATCGATTGGGAACCGCGACCGGTGATTTTGCTGGATTTTAGCGAGATCGTCAGTCGGGAAACACCTTTGGCTACGTCGCTGAATATGGAAATGGACCGGCTTGCGGCGCAGCATGGTCTTGGTCCGCTGATGGGTGATTACAGCCAAAAATTTCGCGCTTTGATCGAGCAATTGGGCGCGCAGCAGAAGGTCGCAATACTTGTCGATGAATATGACAAACCGATCATTCATTTCATCGAAGACCTGGCAAAGGCTGAGGAGAACCGCGCCGTGATGAAGAATTTATACAGCGTGATCAAGGGAAATGACGCACACATTGCATTCTTCATGCTCACAGGCGTGTCCAAGTTTAGCCAAGTTTCCATCTTTTCCGACCTCAACAATCTGAATGACATTACGCTTGACGAGGAATACGCGTCCATGGTCGGATACACGCAGCAGGAAATTCAAGACAATTTTCCTGGCTACCTTGATGCGCTCAAATCCAAATGGTCCATGCATTCGCTAGACGTGATGGCCGAGATGAAAGCCTGGTACAATGGCTACTCTTGGGATGGTGAAAGCTTCGTTTATAACCCATTTTCGATACTCAATCTCCTGAGCAAGCTGCGGTTTCAAGATTATTGGTTTGCCACGGGCACGCCGACCTTTTTGATGAAATTGATCCGTCAGGGGCAGTATAGCATCTTCGACTTCGAGAACAAGGAGGTTTCGCTGCAAGCCTTCAATACCTTCGACGTTTCGGCAATTGAAATCAAGTCGCTTCTTTTCCAAACCGGTTACCTGACCATCAAAAAGTTTGATGCGCTAGGTCAATCCGTCACACTTGACTTTCCCAACAAGGAGGTCGCCAATGCATTTTCCTTTCATCTACTCTCGGAATTTGCAGAAAAGAACAAGGAAAACACCGATAGTTTGATCCGCAAGCTGAATGGCCACCTGAAAAATGGTGAGATCGATGCATGGATGACGACCCTCCGGGCCCTCTTCGCGGGAATCGCCTATCCGATCCAACCGACAGCCGAAGCTGCGATGGAGAACTTTGAAAAGTATTACCATACCATGTTTTACTTGATGCTCAAGCTGCTTGGCTACGACATTCAAGTAGAGGTGATGACGCACAACGGCCGAATTGATGCCGTGATCACCGCAAATGGCCACATTTACATCATCGAATTCAAGCTCGGCGATGCCGCTTCTGCAATGGCACAAATTAAAAGCAAGGGTTACCATACGCCGTATTTGACCTCCGGGAAAAAGATTGTGCTCGTGGGGATTGGTTTTGATGTGACGACGAGGAATGTGGGGGACTTTTTGGTGGAGGAGGTGTCGGGGTGAGGGGGGTTTGATTGGAGAATTTCATTGCAAGCTCTTTTATCCTCAGACAATCGTCACTTCGCAAAAGCCGTGAGGCCTTCTGCATGCTTGCCTGCCATGTAACCCTTTCTCTGGAGGCGTGCAGGAGGTTGCTTGTTTTTAATGAAGAGTTTACGAGTATTGCCAAATGGGCATCTTGGTTTGCATTTCGTATGCCATTCAGGAAGAATTCGATACATTTGATGTACCCTTGAGTTTTTTATGGCTTTTTGGCGGCGGCGGAAATAATCCACATTAGTTACAGATTTAGGGCTTTTCAATTCCCAAGGGGAATTTCGCCTAATTGGTGGTCAAGGAGGGTTTAAAGGTTTTGATAGACATTTTGGCTAGTAGGCGTGTAAAATGATGGACATTTCAACCAAGACTTGACCGTTCGATACTTTAAACTCCGGGGATTGAAAGGAATGCAAAATTTTCGTCGGGTCGTCAATGTGACGAAGGTTCGCAAAGGCTCGACCCACCAGACAGCCACACAACAAGCCGTTTTGGTTATTGGAGCCGAAGCCCTTATGCCTTCACCCAAAAAGAAAGGGCCGATCCCAAAAGACCGGCCCTTCCCATCATCCCTTCTCCCAACACTATTTCAAATCAAAACGATCCAAATTCATCACCTTCGTCCAAGCGGCAACAAAGTCCTTGGCGAATTTCTCCTTGGCGTCGCTGCTTGCGTAGACTTCGGCAATGGCGCGCAATTCGGAGTTGGAACCGAAGATCAAGTCGGCGCGGGTGGCCGTCCATTTCACTTTTCCGGTGCTGCGGTCCTTGCCTTCGAAGACTTCCTTGGTCGCGTCCGTCGCTGTCCATACCGTGCTCATGTCCAGCAGATTCACGAAGTAATCGTTGGTAAGACTGCCGGGTTTGGTGGTGAAGACACCGTGCTTGCTATGGTCGAAATTGCCATTCAAGACCCGCATGCCGCCGACGAGGGCCGTCATTTCAGGAACGGTAAGGGTGAGCAATTGCGCTTTGTCCACGAGCAGGGCTTCGGTCGGAACGGTATATTGCGCTTTGGTGTAGTTGCGGAAGCCATCGGCCATCGGCTCGAGCACGCCCATGGAGGCGACATCGGTCTGCTCCTGCGTCGCGTCGGTGCGGCCGGGTGTGAAGGGAACTTCGATGCTGAATCCGGCATTTTTCGCAGCTTTTTCAACGGCTGCGCTGCCACCGAGCACGATCAAGTCGGCCATCGACACCTTTTTGGTCTTCGATTTGGCGTTGAAATCCTGCTGTATCTTGCCATAAACCCCCAACACCTTGGCCAATTGCGCCGGATTGTTCACCGCCCAGTCTTTTTGCGGGGCCAATTGAATGCGCGCGCCATTGGCACCGCCGCGTTTGTCCGAACCACGGAAGGTCGAAGCCGAGGCCCAAGCCGTCGAAACCAATTCGCCGATGGTCAATTCCGACTTGAGGATGCTTGCCTTGAGTTCGGCAATTTCCTTGGCGTCGATGGCGGGCGAAGTGGCGGCAGGAATCGGGTCTTGCCAGAGGAAATCGTCCTTGGGAACTTCAGGGCCGAGGTACAGTGCCCGTGGACCCATGTCGCGGTGCGTCAATTTGAACCATGCACGGCCAAAGGCCTTGGTAAATTCCTCGGGTTGCGCCAGAAATTTGCGCGAGATCTTTTCGTAGATCGGGTCATAACGCAAGGCCAAGTCCGTTGTGAGCATGGTCGGCAACTGCTTTTTGTTCGGGTCGAATGCATCCGGGATACTCGCCGGGGCATTTTTGGCCACCCATTGATTCGCTCCTGCGGGGCTCTTGGTCAATTCCCATTCGTTGTTGAAGAGAATCTGGAAAAAGGCATGTCCCCACTGTGTCGGCGTATTGGTCCAAGTGACTTCGAGGCCGGAAGTGATGGCGTCCTTGCCTTTTCCCGTGCCATAAGTGCTCGCCCAACCCAATCCTTGCGCCTCAATCGGGGCAGCTTCGGGTTCGGGACCGACATTGGAAGCCGGTCCTGCACCATGGGTCTTGCCAAACGTATGTCCGCCAGCGATCAAGGCCACGGTTTCCTCGTCGTTCATGCCCATCCTGGCAAACGTCTCGCGGATGTCCTTGGCGGAAAGCAGTGGATCGGGATTGCCATTCGGCCCTTCGGGATTCACGTAAATCAGGCCCATTTGCACGGCAGCCAGCGGATTTTCAAGCTTGCGGCCTTCGGAATAACGATTGTCTTCGAGCCATTTGGTCTCCGAACCCCAATAGACATTGCTTTGTGGCTCCCAGACATCGGCCCGGCCTGCGCCGAATCCGATCGTAGGAAAGCCCATGGATTCGAGGGCGACATTGCCGGAGAGGACCATCAGGTCGGCCCAGGAGATTTTGGCACCGTATTTCTGCTTGATCGGCCAAAGGAGGCGGCGTGCCTTGTCCAGGTTGCCATTGTCAGGCCAACTGTTGAGCGGCGCAAAGCGCTGTTGCCCCTCGCCTGCGCCCCCGCGACCGTCGCCCGTGCGGTAGGTGCCCGCGCTATGCCAGGCCATGCGGATGAACAGCGGACCATAATTGCCGAAGTCAGCGGGCCACCAATCCTGCGATTGCGTCAGCACTGCGGCAATGTCCTTTTTCAAGGCGGCGTAATCGAGGGTGGAGAATGCCTTGGCATAAATGAATTGCTCCCCCATCGGATTGGACAGCTCGGAATTGTGCCGCAACGGGCTCAAGTCAAGCTGATTGGGCCACCATTCCTGGTCATTGGTCCCCCCGGGGTTTTGGACATTGGCATGCACATCGCCCGAGGTGCTGCCGGTGGAGGCGCCATGCATCACAGGGCACTTGTCGACCTTGGCCGTCACCGTTGCGTCGTGCATCACAGGACATTTATCGGCCTTGTTGGCGCTCGTTTGCCCGCTGACCGTGCCTGCCACGACCAAAAGGGCTGCGAAGAAAAATTGTTTCATAATTGATTTACTGATTGTGTTTTTCACTAGAAGCAAATTTACCACAGGGCAAATTTACACGGCGCTATTTGATTGATGACATCGATCATATCTATGGATGGTATTTGTCATGTCTATGGGGGGGATAAGTAAACATTGAGGAAGAATGAATTCCACTTCGGTGGACATTCCTCTCCGATCTCTGACGAATACAACGCTGGGATTAAGACCTTGTTAACAAAGACGTTAATCTTGGATTTTCTGCCCCGTAGGGGGTAAAGTATGGTAGAAAAATCACGTTTTCCCGGGATTTTTTGCGTCCGTCGGCTCGGCCTAGGGCCGAGCCGACGGACGATTGAAATGGTTATATTTCGTTGGTCTACCATACTTTACCCCCGCCGCGGCGGGCAACGCCTGTGGCTTAACCTAACGACATTGACCCTGCTACTCCCAATCCCCAACCGCACGCAGCTTGCTGGCAAACTTCATCCTGAAATCTGCCGCGGCTTCATCAGCTGCATTTGGATCAAAATCCGGCATACAATCGCCTTCATCGCCGAGCTGGCAAAGGGTGATTTGATTTCCAGTGGCGTAGACATATTCGCAGGTGAATGGATTCACGCCGACATGATCGACTTCTGCGGTAAGGATTCGATGAAGGACGCCCGTTTGGAAATCCACGAGGTCGAGCGAATTGGTCTTATGCAGCAGAATGTATTGCGTTCCGCCCAGAAAGTATGTCTGCATCACGGATTCTACGGCAAAATCGGCAAGCTCCACCTCCAAAATGGGTTGATTGGGCCTCGAAATACGGTAGGCACAGAGTTTTTCAATGTTTGGATGCCATCCCAAATAGGGATTGGCGACAAAGGCAAAGACATCCCCGTCGGGACTGAATGCCGGCGCATACGCTTCATATTCGGGCCGCGCACATGCGTCCTTTCCAAAATCATAAAAGAGCAGCCGCTTGTTTTCCGGGTCTGGAACATGAATCAGGAAACCGGATTGATAGGCGTTCCAGCAGGCACCGATCAGCAGCTTGCTCGGGTGAAGGACCGCTCCCCGGCCATAATGGTCATGGCGCTCCAGTCTAAATTCGTTGCTTGTATTCGCCAAATAGTCCCAAATGCACCAATCCACGCAATGCGAATCGGCCGGGATCGTCAGGTGCACCTCGCTGTTGAGGCCAAATTCGCCGCCGAGGAATCCCCTTTCCCGCTCGAATGCAATCAACGTCGTTCCATCCCGCAGATCGATGATTTGTGCAACCTGCTCAAACACCAACAAGGCAAAATCCAGGTCGTCCTGCAATCCCACAGCCTTCAATTCGCCCGCTACGGGAACCATCGTGCTTGCCAGAATTTCCCCGCCCAGAGGATGCAAAATCTCGAGCTTCATCAACAAGCCTTCTTGGGAGACCACGAGGATTTTGTTCGCGACGGTATTCCAATGCAAGCCCAACACGTTTTCACGGGCTTGATGAAGGAGGCGGGAAGAGAGAATTGGGACTTCCATGGGGAGAAAGTTACGGATTTGAGGCAAACGGAAACGCGCTCCTGTTGATTTCATCCTGTCGGAGTTCCCGCCTTGGGTTCCACAGTCCGCTGCTTGTGTGGAATCGTCTCGTCCGCGACCTTGTTGATGATTGATGGAAAATGATTGAACAAAACCATCTGCCATCCGTTGCTCATTCAAACAAAAATTGAATGAGAAAAACTGCATTTTCCCTATTAATCCTCTGCCTCTTGCTTGTTTCCTTCCTCAAAGCGCAAACTCCGGTCAGCGGCGGCATTTATGCCAACACGACTTGGACGCTCGCCAACAGTCCTTATATCATGACCGGCCCCGTGGTGGTATTTCCCGGGAAGACACTTACCATTGAACCCGGCGTCGAAGTGCGGGTCAAATACGGCGGAATTCCCAATACAGGGCTCATGCATTACCTTGAAATTCGCGGCAGTCTCGTGGCCGTCGGTACCCTCAACAATCCGATTGTGTTCAAAAGCGATACGCTACCGACCGAATTCACTTGGTTGGGCATCAATGTCAAAGGCACGCAGGGCGGACAAATCACGATGGACTACTTTGAATTGGACAATGCTTTTAACGGCATTTACAGCGATCAGCAGGGTGCACCGACCTGGGACCTGCACCATTGCACATTTCGGTACAACAATTATGCGGTGCAGCCCTTTGGTCCGATGAATTTTTACGACTGCATTTTTCAGTACAATGGTCAGGCGATCGCCTCCAACTGGCAAGTGTACCACAACATTCTCTTGAAGCGCTGCGAATTGTCCAACAATACCAGTTGCAATGGTTTTCAGAGCGACCTTTCAGTCGACAGCTGCGTGATTCGCGACAACAGGAACGGGATTTGGCACACCGCAGGTGCGATCACCAATACGTTGTTTGAGGGTAATACCTACGCCATTTACAGCGTGGATGCCAACATTTCGAATTGCATTTTCAACAACAACCACAAAGGACTGATGGAGTTTTTGGGTGAAGCCGACAACTGCAGCTTCAGTGGAAATGGTTTGGCAGCTGAAATGGCCACCGGCGGCCGCCTCACGAATTCCAGCTTTCTGAACGATACGGTAGCGGTCGCCTACGCCGCGGCACTGACGGCGAACGTGCCCGGTCCCGTGGTATTGCAAAATCGCATCTGCGGTTCGGTGAACTATTATTTCGAAAACAAAAGTGACCTGAACTTCGCTTTGGATCAGAATTGCTTCTGCGAAACCGATTCCACGATTATCGAAGGGCTGATTTTCGACGGGTACGATGACTTCACCCGTGGCCTCTTCAATTATGCCATCTACGACAGCACTTGTCAGACGATTTTGCAATACGTGACCAAGGTGAATCTGCCTACCAATACCGATCTCGCCTTCGAAGGCAGCTTCAAGCTGTATCCGGTGCCGGCGGGCGACCAGATTTTCCTTGCATTGCCTGCAAACCTTTCGGATGACAACCGCATGGCGAGCCTACACGATGCGCAGGGCCGTCAGCTCGGTGCCCCGCAACGCATCGCCTCGGAGGAACTTTCCTGGGACCTCAGTCAGTTGGCTTCCGGAATGTACTTCGTCCGGATTTCCGGCGATGTCCCCGTCTCTTTGAAATTTGTAAAATAAGCGTTCGGGAAGCGTCTTTTTGGCGTTTTCGACCAGGCGAAGGTTGTTGGGTTCATGGATTCCGTGCGGGCGCAGGCAACTGCAAACTTTGCCGGAAGGATGAATCCGACAACCTTCTCCTTTTTGGATTCCCTCAGGCGTTGCATGTGGGTCAGTGCTGGACGATCGCATTCACGTTCCTGTGATTTCCCTGTTTTCCTGCTCTTGTCCTGCTGTTGAATCGGTATTGTCCTGCTGTTGAAAATCGGTCTTGTCCTGCTGTCGAATTGGTCTTGTCCTGCTGTTGAATCGGTATTGTCCTGCTGTTGAATCGGTATTACCCTGCTGTTGAATCGGTACTAACTCCGCACTAACTCCGCACCAACTCCGCACCAACGCCGCACTAACTCCGCAATAACGCCGCATTGATTCAATCCACACTGCGCATGAACCTGTGTTTTTTCAAGCACCTGCGAATCGTATCCTTCGCCTTGCTCCAGCGGAGCCTAGTCTCGGGTGTGCCGGGCATGTGTCAAGTCTAATGGGTGCGGGGCGGCGCTGCTCCAAGTCCCTGAAGAGCCGTGATGGTCGGAATCTTGTAGCCGAAAGCAAGGGTGTCCGCCGCGAGGCGGGATCCGAAGGAAGCTGAAGGCAAATATTGGATGCGACGTACAGGAATCGGGTATAAGGCCTGCTCCCTTGGGTAACCGACCCCGAGATCGGGAAGCCCATAGCCATCCGGAATGGGGAGCGGGTAAACCCGGCGCAAGCCAATGGAAAGACTTGACACTTACCCGGGAGGCCTCTGCCGGTCGATACGCAGAGGCGTCAGCAGAAGGCAGTACCGACGCTAACCCGTTGGGAAGGCGAATTTATCAGCGAGGGTTTGCCCTGAGATGCGTAAAGACATAGGTCGTCCAGAAAATAACCGCCTGGCCAACTGGACTTGTTCAGCACCCCTTGAGTCCTGCCGGGAAACCAGCCACGGAATCGGCGATGGCCAGCGTGCAGGGATGACTTGTCTTCGCGATTGAAGGAACAGCACGCCCGAACCGCAAACATCACAGAACGGATCGTAGATGTTGCAAAACCTGAACAAAGGCAATGCTCCAAGTGGGCGCAACAAGGGGAGTGGTGGCGTGGATGGAATGGAAGTAACCGAACTGTGATTGGCTGGTAATGAACCTGGAACCACTGCAAAGTCGCTGCTCAATGGCACCTCGCACCAAGCGCCGTGCAGGTGCGAATTTAACAACGGCAGCGGCAGAGATTTTAGGCATCCCAACCGTGATCGACAGAATGGTACAACAAGCCATCCACCAGCAACTGGGCATCCTTTGCGACCCTATTTCAGCGAGAGCAGTTTTGGCTTCCGTCCCAACCGATCGGCACACGATGCGATTCAACAAGCGTCGAAATATGTCCGAGAGGGGAAAGGAATGGGCAGTGATGATCGGCTTCAGCTTCCTTTGACCTGATCAACCATGACCGCCTGATGACGCGGCTTTGCAAAGGGGTGGGGGACAAACGCCTCCTGCGCCTGATCAATGCCTTTCTGAAAGCCGGGATGTTGGAAGGCGGTGTGGAGAGCCAACGTGTGGCGGGAACGCCCCAAGGCGGGCCATTGTCCCGCTTCTGTCCAACATCAGCCCGGACCCGAACTGGACAAAGGGCTTAAAGCCGCGGTCTTGCCTTTTGCCGCTACGCCGACGACTGCACCATCTACGTGCGGAGCAGGCGGGCGGGAGAACGGGTGCTGAAATCGGTGATCAAGTATGTCGAAGCACTGAAACTGAAAGTCAACACGGCCAAAAGCGGCGTGGACACTGCTCACAGGCGAAATTCCTTGGTTACACGCTCCGCAGGCGGCAATAAACGGGTGGCTGACAAGTCCATCGACCGCTTAAAGACAAAGGTGAAGGAGATAACCAAACGGAACCGGGGCGTAAAGTTCGAGCAGATAATCGGGGAACTCAACTCGGTGATCCTGGGGTGGTCGCAATACTTCCGGCTCGCAAACAGATGGCTCAGTGTACTGCGTGATCTTGACAGCTGGATACGCCGCAAGCTTCGATGCTACCGTCTGAAACAATGCGGCAGGCGGTTCACTCTCTACAAGCTACTGCGTTCCCATGGCAAATCCGAACGCGAAAGCTGGAATGTCGTGATGTACGCGCAAGGTTGGTGGGCTCGAGGCGACAAACGCCACGTCAGGACCGCAATGGACATCAAATGGTTCCTTGCACAAGGTTTGCACTCACTCGAATACCGTGTGACAGCGAAAAGCTGATAGAAACCGCCTTGGTACGAGAAAACGTATGCCAGGTGGTGTGGGGGGACGGGAGCAAGGGCATACGCCTTTGCTTCCTCCTACCCGATTAGC
>JADKCL010000063.1 GCA_016718825.1 Bacteroidota bacterium
TTTCAGAGTTGCCAGTGACGGTTTTTCGTGACGGCGGACTTCGTATTTCTTGCTGTTGGTTTCGTCGTGAAATTCCAGGACGAGGAAGGAAACGGATCGGGCGTGTGACTTGGGAGCATCACTGTCCAAGTCATAAAATTGATGGTTCGGAAATCGTTGGTTGAACCATTTGGCGAATGTGGCGCGCTCGTCGTGTTCGATGCGAGGACGCTGCTTATGGGGGATGGTCTTATGCCCATTGGGCTCGATCTTGTTGGTTTGCAACATGCGGTAGCCTCTAAAATTTGTCTTTTTGCCAACGCTCATTTCGGTGTCGATGGGCTGGTCGGGATCGAGGAAGGTTCGCAGCAAACCGTTGTATTGGAAGAGGAAGGAGATTTGCTCCATGGTGCGTGATTCTGAAACACCCTCCAAGAATTTCCTTCCTTCGAGCGTAAGCTGGTAGGCGTGGGGTGCAAATTGCTCGGCGATGAAGCCTTCTTTGATAAGGTAATGCAGGGTGGGAAAGCAGGAAGCTGTCTTCGTCGATGCCGAGGAAGCCGCAAAGTGCTGGGTGATCCTTGGGTTTTGGTGCAAGAAATTGCAAGATGATCTTGGAGAGCCGGTCAAGCTGAAGGTTTGTTTCGGCAACGACTTCGCCTTTGCAATCAAAGAAGGGGAAATAGACCTCGTGAATAACCTCTAGGCTGAATTCCGGGCTGTGGTTGTCTCTGAACTTGTCAAAGATGGCGATGGCTTTTGATGATGTATTGTCCATGATATTCAATTATTAGCAAGTGGGAATTAGGGTGATGCGATCAGCGTTTTGTGGTGTTCAGTTCATCGATGGAGTGGATGATGAGCCCTTGGGCTTCAAATTCTTGGGCAATGCTCTTGAGTTTGAATTCAGGGAATCGCTCATCGTTTGGGAGGGTGGCGCGTTTCAGGAGGTATTCGGTGTCGCCGACGACGATCAGGAGACGTTTGACACGGGAGAGTGCGACGTTTACGCGGCGGTAATCTGACAGAAAACCTATGGTGTCGCTTCCCCTGCTGCTTTTGACGACGTCATAGATGATGATGTCTTCTTCGGCGCCTTGGAATTTGTCCACGGTGTTGATGCGGATCAATGGGACGTCTTCCCCATTTTCATCTTGAGTGACGAAGTTCTTGTACTTGGTAAGAGCGATTTCGCGTTGGAGGAGGTTGACTTGGCCTCGATAGCCTGCAATGATACCGATGGTAAATGGCGCCGGCTCGCCTTTTTCATTTTTGCGTTGGAGATTGTTGGGGTAGGCTTTGTCGAGCCAATCGAGCACTTCCTTGATTTTTCTGACGTTGCATGTATTTGCCCTTGCGAATTTGTCTCCGTTGTCGAATGGGTTTTCTTCTCGCGAAGTGCTGAGGAAGACCATGCTGGTGTCTTTTGCCAACTGAAGCTCGTGGGATTTGGATTGGTCAAAGCCGGGGACGCGCTGGGGATCAGGATTCTGTAGCTTGCCATCGTAGAAGTACGTGGAAATGATGGATCCGATCTGGCGCGGCATGCGGTATTGAATGTCGAGCATTCTGAAGTTTTGGGCTTTTGCAGGATCGGACTCTACGGTGGTGATGATTTTTTCAAACATGCTTTCGCCGAATTCCTTGTCAATGTCGAGGCCATTGTCCTCGAGCTTGTCCCTGACCTTTTGTTTGACCGCTTCTTCACGGGTGACCACGGGTGGCAACTGCTTGTGGTCGCCGATCAGGATGATGTTTCGGCCCATGTTGATTGGTACGAGTGCTTCCGCAGGAGACGCTTTGCTGCTCTCGTCCATGATCACGTAGTCGAATTTGAAATCGACTCGGCCATATTTCATGCTTGCAATGTGGATGCAAGTGGCACCGATCACGCTAATGGACTTGAGGAAGGCAAATTGCAGGCCGATGAATTCGCTTCCGTCTCTGAGTTTGGAGGTTCTGGCATCTTTTTCGTCCCCTAGGGAATTGTCTAGAAACGACTCCCACTCCTTCTGCAAGCCTAGCAAATGCAGCTTTGTTGCACCGATCTCCTTCTCGAAAATGCTGCGAATGCCCTCGGGCTTGCTTGCGTTTTTGAACGTGTTTTCGCGGTAGTAAGCCGGCCATATTGGCTTTTGTAGCTCCTTGTGAAATGCCTGTACAGGATCATTCTGGGATTGCAACTGCAGGAATTTGTGGTAAAGACGCACGAGGGTTTCAATTTATCTTTGTTTCCGCTGAGTTCAAGGTCAAGCCAATCGTTGGACCTCTTGCGGGTTGCATTCACCCATTCGTTCAGTTTTGTGTCGTAGGAATGTGCTTTGAGTTTGTCCCCGATCTTGTCTTCGCTTGCCGCCAAACGCATGTAGAGGATGTTTTCTGGTAGGCGCTCCAAGACATTGTCAACGGCAAGATTGGATTGCGAAGTCACGAGGATGCGCGCATCTGGCTGGCGTTTCAAGATTTGCTGAATCATCTCGACGATCACAGTCGTTTTCCCTGTTCCAGGAGGACCTTGGACCAAGAAAAGTGGTTGGCGGTGGATGGCTTCCTTGACGGTTTCCAATTGGGTGGCGTCTGATTTGAGGCGTTGGTTCACGATACCAGCTTCGAATGTATCATGGTCGATCACCAATCGCGGTGGTGTCGG
This sequence comes from Bacteroidota bacterium, assembly GCA_016718825.1. Lineage (NCBI taxonomy): Bacteria > Pseudomonadati > Bacteroidota > Bacteroidota bacterium. The sequence goes on from JADKCL010000063.1 coordinate 2,630, forward strand.
GATCAAATCGGGCGTTGCAAGCAAGGCGGTGAGCGCGGGATTGACCAAATCACCCTTAGTAAACTTGGTGCAGGCTTCGACTTGCTTCTTGAATTGGCTGACTTGCATTCTCACGTCTTGCATGAGCTCGCCTTTTTCGGGGATTTCTTCGAGTTCGAGTTTGACATCGCGGAGGGTTATGTGGCCTTCTGCGGGGTGATAGTCCTGGATTATGTCGAGGTAGGAATCGTTGACGGTGAGGCCGACACCTTCATGCTTTAGTCGCTTGATCTTGTCCCAAGGGTATTTCTTGGTGTGCTCAGAAAGCTGAAAAACGACGTTTTCCTTGTTTCGACCGCTCAAGCGACGTTCTATGTAGTCCAACTTCAGTGCTTCCTCCTCGATGAATTCCATTTCCTTTTCGGGCATGGTCTTCCATTTTTCGAGGATCGTTTTCTTCTCCTTGGCGCCTTTGGAAAGGGTGTTGTTGCCGTGATCGGCAGATGCAATGGCGTGTTGACGCATTTGTTCCATGAAAGGAAGCAACTGAATTGACGATCGGACACAACTGCTGAAGCTGCAGTTCAACGGAACCGCCCCAACTGGCGTCTGGCTTTCGCCGTCCCGGTGTTGATTCCAGTCCACAAACAGCAGGTTGCTGTCGTCATCCAAAAAAGCCGGCGCTGAGTGGTTGCGCGTGTGGAAAAAGCCCCAAATCTGGCGATGTGACTTTGACAGGTCGGGCCTAGGGAGAAAATGGCATTGGATGTTCATCTCTTGCACCATCGGTTTGAATGCCTCTGCATGGCTTGGTTTGACGATGACTTGAATCGTATTCTTGCTTGCCATGACTGGGGATTGGGCGACCGTCTCTGAAAGGCTTGCTTTCTCAAGGGTTTCAAGATCTGCTATCAGTTCCAGCCATGTTGTGTACCTGTCTTTCCGTGTGAGGGCGCATGCTTTGGACAGGATAGCGTCGGGAATCAACTTTTGCGACAGCTTGCGCATAAGGTTACCCAATCCCCAAATGTCATCCTGTAGCTTTGCTACTTCGGTGGTCTTGGAGAGGTCGGGGCTCAGATACTCGGTCTTGCAAATGCCCATATGACGCAGCAATGCCAACAGGCCAATAAAACGGAGGCGAATCTCGGCCCCGCTGACTTCTAGGGCGTCAGGGGCAAAGTAAAACCCGAATTGGTTTCTTTTCTTTAATTCCGACAAGGGCTTTGCCAATTGAATCCAATCGCCGATTGCGATATCCTTCCCCTCCAAGGATGTCCTGGAATCGTCATGGTGGTAAAAAATTATCATTGAGCAATCTGCTCTTTGCAAAATGGCATCTACCGGTAAGAGAATACCCTCGATTTGCCTTTTAATCAATGGTTGGATTTCGTCGCGGAATGTGCGCTCGAGGAGGGGCAGGAATTGGGCATCGACCTTGATTGTGAGCATTTGCATTTGGTTTCCCGCAGCGTCTTCCACCAAATCTAGAAAAAACTGCTCCGACCAAGTTTCGAGCCTTTGCAGTGGTTCAATGCCTCGATTCTCGATGCCGATCTTTGACAGCGGATGAATTTGATTACTTACTTCCATAACGGTTTTGTAGTTGAGCTTACCTTGGAAAAGGATGCATTCTTTGCACCTTGCTACAGTCATGGCAAGCGAAATGCCAATTTCCGGTAGCCGCTCTGGAAGCCGTTCGTTAGTACGGGAGGTGTTGAGGTGCTGAAGTGTTGATTGTTGTATAAATATTTGTATGTCAGGCCTTTATTGAGATAGAAGGTCGTCTATGCCGAGGTGTTTTCGGTCTTTGAAATCTTTTTGGATCGGATTGTTAGTAAGGTTGATGCTTCTGTATGTATGTCATATTTTGAATTTGACTATCAAAATATGACATACATTCCTGCGATAAAATCCCCCTTAGCACGCCGCCCCTATGCTAGTCTCCATACACATTTCTAATTGCGATCTTTTTTTGGGGTTTTGAATCTATAGAAGATTCGCAAAATATGCTGATAATCAGTACTTACTATCAGGGCGTAACGTTCGACCCCGCGGAGTCGGATCAAGGGGAGGGTGTCTGTTTCTATAAACGTTAGACCCCTCTGGGGTCGGATCAAGGGATGGGTGTCTGTTTCTATAAACGTTCGACCCCTCCGGGGTGGGATCAAGGGAAGGGTGTCTGTTTCTATAAACGTTCGACCCCGCCGGGGTCGGATCAAGGGGAGGGTGTCTGTTTCTATAAACGTTAGACCCCTCTGGGGTCCTTGGACGCATATATTTGAAAGTAATGATCGCTGCTGGCCATAAGATGAAACGAAGATTTCTAAGATGGGTGAAGAGACGAGCCCCCATCCTCCCAAACCCATCATCACCCCATCACCTGCAAGATACTCCGCAGGTTTCTTTCCCTGTCGGGGTGCTCGTTCACGAACCCAGGCAACCAATCAAGCAGTTCGATGAGGGCGTAGAAGAGGGCTTTGGCGAGGTAGGGGCTGCATTCGTCGTCGAGGTTGAAGTGGCTGCCGTCGTTGGTGTTGGCAAGGATGAAGCTGAAGCAGGTGGCAATCCGTTGCGGGAAGGGGTTGGGGTCAGCTTTGAAGACGAGGCTTTGGTTGGTGGCCGTCTTGAGTCGGCCTTCCCTGCCGTTGAGGTAGTAGTCGCAGGCGCTGAGGTTGCGCCGTTTGCCATCGCCTGCCATGTCTTCGGGGAGCATTCCGATCTTGGCCAATGCCATACAAAATGCTTCGAGGAGGTGCCGCATGGGGTTCAAGGCGACGTAGGTGAAGGTGCGCTTTTCCTCAATGTAGCCGTAGGTGTGGAGGAACAGCGCCATGGATTGACCGCCGAGCAGGCCGTCTTCCATCGCCCGGGCGATTCGGGGAAATTTGGTCCGCATCCGGTAGGCGTGGCTGCCCTTGGCGAGGGTCTGGATGTAGGCAAAAAGCTGCTGCTCTCCGGTGCCTTTGTGGAAGACCTTGACGTCGTAGCCGATGGCCGATGATTCCGAGTAGCCGGTGTTGACGACATAGGGGATTGCAATGCCCTTGCCTTCGAGGATGTAGAGTTCCTTGAGTGCTTTTTGAGGTGGTTGATGTCCTCGGATTCGGAGGCGGCATTGATCTGACCCTTGCCATCGAGGACAATGACGTCATATTTGTGTGGGTCGCCGTCGATGAGCTTGTGGGCCTCGTCCCAATAGGGGCAATGGATGAGGTTGATGCCGTGATGGGCCGCGTTTTCGGCTTGGATGGTCACATAGCGGCGGTCGTCATCGACGATCAAGACGTTAATCCAGTTGTTCATTTTCTTGCAGATGGTAAGGCAAAAGGATGCGGAGGCCGACGAGGAAGGGGCGGTCGCCGGCCTGCAGGGGCGTGCCCGGCATTTCGACGCTCGCGACGATGTTGGTGATGGCGTGTGCAATGTCGCGGGTAGTCATCATGCGGAGCTGTCCTTCATGGTTTTCGACGATGCGTTTCACAAGGAATCCGCCAATCCCGGTGCCCTTGGACTTGCCTTGCCGTCCGCCGAACTGCGTGTATTTGTCCAGGGAGAAGTCCTCCGGGAAGGGCTTGCCATTGTTGAAGGCGTCGATGGCAACCCAGGTGGCTGCGTCTTCGTCGGTGATGCAGGAGAGGTAAAACACGATGCTGTTGCCGGGGGCTCCCTCTTCAAATCCATGTTCAAATGCATTTTCCACGATGTTGCGGAGTGCGAGGAGGAGCAGTTCCTGGTCGATGGTCACGAGCGGGCGGATCTGCTCGATGGTCCAAATGGGGTCTGCGGCGCAGAAAAATTGGGCATCGCGAAGTTGATCGGCCAATTGGGCCGTGAACGCTTGGAGGCAATCCAGTATCGGAAGCTCGGTGAGTGTCATCTTGCTGCGGTCGGAAGCCATGAGGCCACGGAGGGAGTCGAAGAGCATTCCCATGCGTTGCAGGTCGGCATCGATGTACTCATAGGCCCGTTCGATGGACGGGGATTTGGGTCTTGGGCTCAACTTGTCACCCATGGAAACGGCCGCGCCGGCATCGGATTGTGTTTGGATGTAGCGCTTGGTCAGGGCGGAGAGGGTGCGGACATTGGCCAAGAGCGGCCGCAACTCATGTCCCAAGACGGCCAACATCTGCTGCTCGGTTTGTTGGAGGCCTTCGACCCGCTGGATCAGGTTGGCTTCCTTCAGCCTTACAGCCTGGGAGACATTCCGGAATTCGTCCAGTCGTCGCTTCTGCTGGGCAAGCGTGGTGGGAATGCGGACCTTCAGTGCCAAGAAATCGGGAATGGACAATGCGGGTTGGAGGGCATAGCTGTTGACCTCCTTCAGTTGGTCTGAGAAAAAGCCGGAGTTCATCTCGAAGGCCAGAAACTCCAGATCAACGGAAGGTGCATCGACGTGGAATGCCAGCACGGTCTCGTGGATGGCGACGCGGGTGCCGGTGGCATCCAGCAAAGTGGGGCGCGCGCCGGCGATGTATTTGGGGACCAAAATGAGTGGCCGCGTGAGCTTCACGACCTGGAACTGTTTGTCGGCCGGGGCAAGGAGCGGGAACTTCGCCAAGTCGTCGCCTCCCATCCGGTTTCCACGCAAAGGGTCCTGCAGGTAAGGAATGGTGATCTTGGGCATTCCGGCGGGCGTGCCGGTCTCCCATTTCGGTTTTTGGAGCAGGCTGCCGAGCGTGACGAGCTTCTCGCCTGCGGGCAGCTGGGCCAATTCCTGGGCAATGCGCCTTTCCAGTCGCGCCTTGGAGATGGAGGGCTTGAATTGCCAAGCTACCAATGTTTCCCGTTTCGCGAAGAATACCTCGTTTTGCGTGGCCGTGGATCGAAAGCGCTCGATGGTAACACGGAGGTCGATTTCCTCCGGTGATTTATAATCGGCCCTCCATGTGGCGGCGTCCATGAGCTTGATGGGTGCGTTGCGGTTGCGGGCCTTGTCGAGGACGACGATGGAAGCTTTCATCCCGGCAGAATCAAAGAGGTCGGCGGGGAGAGAAATCACTGCCTCGAGGAATCCGGAAGTGGCCAATGCCTTTTGAAGTGCCATTGCCCCCCGTGTGTCTTCGGCGAGGTTGCGGTCCAAGACGACCAAGAGGACCTTGCCGGTTTCATGGGTTTGCATGAGCAGGTTGCGCACGAGTTTCTGCGAGACTTCGGCAGGTGTTTCGTTGGGTTTGCGGGGCAGGGCGACATACTCGCGGTCAAAGGCGGGGAAACTGATGGTCCAATCGGCTTTCTGCGGATTGGTGGACAGCACCTTGGGAGGCTCGAGGAGGGTATGGGCAAAACCGTGGACGAGGAGGCGAAGGGCCAGGATGGCGTTGTCCTGCGCATCCGTTGACTCGGCTTGATAGGTCGACTTGGGTGGCAGGTAGGGGATGAGTGCCCCGTTCCCGGCATACGGATTGGCAATCACACCATTGGCAGGCAAGTCATACAAGCGCACCAACATCATGGCCAAGGGAGCCGGCATTGGGGTGTCGAAGGTCCCGCGCCCCATCACCGTCCGAATGAAATATTCGAAATCTGCGGCAAATTCCTGGTCGGAATGGTGGTTGGCGATGGTTTCGAGGTTGTTCAAGAGCTGGGCGAGGCCGGACTGCACTTGAATGTCCGCGATGGTGCTGCGCTGTGCTGCCGTGAGGTAGCGGGAAAAACAATGGTCGAGAAATTCGCTGAAATTCATGGCTGCCTCCTGGCCGGAAGCGTTTCCACGACGTGCATTGTCCTTTTGCAAGCCTTCGAAAACGCCTGCGGTCCCCATGCGGAGGTAGCGGTGATAGGTCCAATAGTAGAGGAAGGCGATGGTTTCGGCCTTGGCGAAACCAAACCAATACAGTTGTTTGAGCGCCAAGATCAGCGCTTCCACGCGGGCGATGACCTGCGGTTCGTCTCCTTTGGGCTTCGTTGGCATTTCCATTGCCTGCAATTTAGGAATTAAATTCCTAGAAGTTCCTGCATTATGCTTGTCTTCTTGGCCCACAGCTTCGTTGCTTTTTGGGTACGTCCCGACCTCGGGACGAACCCAAGAAGCGTCTTTTTGTAAACCAAGAATCCTTCGCATAATCTTGGAACTTATAGGAAAATCCTTCCTTCATGGTTGTTGGGGATCGTTGTGCATTGGGTCCGGAGTTTTCGGATGATGCAGGCATGAGATGCAGAATTGGCCACAGAAATTCCAGAGAAGATGGAACGATGCATTGACATGGCTCAGCATTGGGATTTGTTGTTAAATTGGGGGGTAATCATCATGCTTGTCAAATGAATTGGAAGAATCGCACATATTTTCAGGGTAAGAGTGCCCGGCCTTTTGCGCAGGCGGCAGATGGCAGAAGGGCGCAATCAAGGTCCAAACCACCGAAAGAAGGGGAGAGGCCGCGCAGGCCGTTTCGTAGGTTTTTGGGATGGTTGTTTTTGTTGACGGTGGTATTCGGTGCGGGGCTCGCGGTCGGCTTGGTGGAGGATGAGAAGATGGAGGAGCTTTTTGGCAAGACTTTGGAGGTGATTTTTGGAAAAAAGAAGGACGCAACCGATCAGGATTGGAAAAAGCTTTGGGATGAATCAGATCGGATACCGACATGGCATTTTAATGAACGCATGGAATGTAGACAGATCACTACTTGGGAAATTGACTTTGCCGTT
>JADKCL010000064.1 GCA_016718825.1 Bacteroidota bacterium
CACCCAGTTGTCCTGCATATCCAGAGACGAGGACAACGTGGATCAGAAAGCCGATATATCGATTCATCATTCCACCAAGGCCATCTCCCAGATTGAAGGAGCTGACAGCGCCAGTGAAATTGACGATCAGCTACGCACCAGTTTGGCTTACGCCGTTGAACTGGACGATAGACCCATGGCTGAGGTGAAGGACGACTTCGTTCGGCCAAGCCAATTTGGCTGCATACTGCGATACTTCTCTTCCCGGAGAGAATTGTTTACGCCATCGATACCATCGAAGAGGATGCCAACGCCATCACCATGGCTCTCCAGGACGATGGCCGTCGTGCCATAAGTTTACGGCGCAGCATGGGAAGAGAGATCCTTATTTCCAAAGAGATCATTGCGATCTTGCGCGAAGTTCTCGAAGGCACCATCGATTTCGACCTGGTCTTCAAGGATAAATATCGGCAGGAGTTACTGTTTGATTCCGAGTCCGAGACGCTTACATTTAGGGCATGGCATGAACGACTACGCGGACTGCCACGCGAGAAGCGCCTGAAAGTTCAGCAGGTACTGCGTGAGCGTGAGGATCTTTTTGAACGCATTCATGCGGCTATGAAAGGCTCCGTTGTCCAGAAGCCAGAAACACATGCATTTGCCCCACTGAGGCCACCTCGTTTGATAGCCGAGGCTACCTGGTACCTGGACAATTTCTTCGCAACGTCTTTGAAATATCTCGGCCCGTTGAGAGATGCTCCCAAGCCTCTGTATCCACTCGCACCAGCAGCCGACCCACATGATGTAGGGTTGCGCGGTGAACACACGGCTTCTATTCTTGAATTGCACAAGAACAAGAAGATCTGGTACATCCCTTCGGCGAATTTCAAAGCCCCGGTAATTGACCGCAAAACCGTAACCCGAACACTCGAAACGGCGGTTATCGATTGGCTCCAATATCTGGGTGTGGCCAGCTCGGTAAAAAGCCGCGATCAGGGGAAATTGGGGCACGAGCTGAAGGTGGGGCTTTCCAATTCGGATAGCACCTACGACCTCACGCATGTGGGCGTAGGTGTCAGCCAGGTTTTGCCAATTCTCGTCATGTGCCTTCTCGCTGACACAGACTCTACACTCGTTTTTGAGCAGCCGGAGCTGCATCTTCATCCGAAGGTTCAGACCCTGCTCGGCGACTTTTTCCTTTCGATGGCGCTATGCAACAAGCAGTGCATTGTTGAAACCCACAGCGAATATTTCATCGATCGCCTCCGTTTCCGAATTGCAGCGGCATCACCCGAGAAGGAGCTCAACAGCCAGGCCAAGATTTACTTCGTGGAAAACCGTCGCAGGGTTCAGCTTTCGAGAGGTGGTGATAAACGAGTACGGAGCCATCTCAGACTGGCCGGAAGGATTCTTTGATCAGTCCCAACAGCAGGCCGAGGAAATCCTCAGAGCTGCGGCGATGAAGCGCAAAGCAAGCCGGAGGAATAAAGATGCATAGCCTGCCCAGCGTAACAATTGACGCAGGCGTGTCCGGATGTTATTCGGCTGACAACTCACGACGGTCTCCAATCCGATCTGGCCAGATGCATAACGTTGATTGCTGTGCTGCGTAAGCACTGCTCCCAACCTCTTGGCGGCCATTCACTCATTCTGAGAGAAGCGCCCAAACAGATAATCCAGGTAAGAGCCCATATTCACGAGCTCGAACATTCCAGAAACGATATCCCTGTCTTGCCGTGCCCGCCCGAGTTCTTCGAAGGCGATGTGTTGGTCTGTGACGATTTTCGAGGGCTGATCGAATGTCTCGATGAATCGGCAATTCTGGTTGGCGCGTCTGATGACCTTGGAATTGAACTCGCTGTCCGAATCGCTCTGTTCAAAAATGCGATTGCGCAAGGTGATTCCCCTGACTGGAGCTGCGTGATTGTTCCAGCCATTGGGTCTAGATTTCGGGAGTTGTGCCAACAGGTTTGCGCCGACCAAGGGGACTCCGTGCCACCCAAGATTCTCCGATCAATCATAGAGACTATCAAAGGACACAATCTTCCAGCCGTACACGCTTTGCGAACAGGACCTGGCGGGGATGATCCGCAAAGAATGCGATGCTCCGATAAGGCGGAGCGTCGCGATATTGATAGGGAATTCCATCTTCATTACTGGGAGTGCGCCAACGGAATAATCGAATTGGCGTCAGTGGTTTATCACAACGATTTTTCAATTCCGGAATGATGTCGATGCAGGATGTTTGGCAATACAGGAGCTGTTTCACGCCCTGCAGCAAGCGCACCTCAGCTCGATTACCAGGGAAGAAGAACGTGGCATGATCTCCTTTTCGTCAAGACGGAAGGCTATCGAGCGGGTTGGTCTGCCCGAGGTGCGCCAGTATCGTCTAGCCCGCTGTGATGCCGAGGAAACTGATTGGCGACATGAACTACAATCTGTGCGGCAGATCGTGCCGGAACTTCGACCGCTGTTGATGATGCGCATCATCAAGGAAGGCGCTCAATGAGTAGTTGGAGAGACGCCATCCTGAACGACTTTGTACCCAACGTCAGCAAGCTGACCCTAGTCGCGGACCCGGATTGTCTGCTGACCGAGGAGAAGCTCGCATTGGAGCTTCGCGGGCGCGGGTTCGATCTGATCGAGTTCAGTGATCCGGTCGAATTCAGATACGCCTATGAATCGAAATATCGCTCAACCTGGGATCGCGGTGAACATACCGATCTGGTTGTAATCCTCTGGCTGCAGGATGCCGAGTTGGAATCTTTGCCCTATGATTTGCTTCAGGGTTGGAATGAAGATCTCCTTCAATCTCGGAGATCTTTTCCCAACCTGAGCTACCCGGTGATTGAGAAGCTTGACCGGAGCTTACTGGATGCACTGTATGATGCACAGCGCAAATCGCATCCTGATCGAATGGGCGACAACGCCACGAAGGATTTCATTCTCCGCCATGTATTTGGCATCGCCGCAGAGCTGATTGTCAATGAAGTGGAATTGCTGCGTGCTTTGCTCCGCTTGCATTACAGAAAGATTCATATCCCCCTCACGTTGTGCCAGCGACTTCTCCAAGTACTCAAAAGCAATGACGGATTCAAGGCATGGCCTTTGGATGAAATTGTTCCAGATGACGAAGCGTTTTTTTCTTTTCTCCAAGAACGGTGGCCGGTGTTCCTTGCCAAACTGGGCAAGGCAGATCATGTCAGCGAGGACTCCCAGAGTATGGTCTCGCATTCCTGGCCCCGATCACCTGCCGTCCGGACCACCAAGATATCAGGGTTTACATTGACAACATGTTCCTTGAAGGGAAACTCACTCCAGTTGACGCTACTGAAACTGAAGTTGATGCTGATTCCTGGGTTCAAATCGGTATCGAGGCGGTAGGTGTAAATGATGAGGAGCTGCGGATCTCCGGTCTCTTTAATCTTGTTGAGAAAGAACTACCGACATCGGAATCCCGTTACTCTGATTGGACCACCTTTGCGCTTAAATGGGCCGAACTCTCATCGTTAGTTCATTGTTCTAATACTGCCCAACATCAGATCCGACTCAAGGAAGTAGGAGATGTCTTGAATGCGACATTTGCCGGATGGCTTGGTGGCCACTATGCCAGCCTGATCAATTTGCCGCCGACCAATCCGATCATGCTGCACCATGTGCCGCGTCGCATGGCTCGGGATATCGAGGATTCTGGTAGCAGCAGTACTGCGCTGATCGTGGTCGATGGCCTTGCACTGGATCAGTGGGTGACCATCCGCCAGCTTCTGCAAAAACAAGATGCCAATCTGGTCATGCGTGAATCCGCGACCTTCGCCTGGATTCCAACGCTAACCACGGTTTCGAGGCAATCGATCTTTTCCGGCAAGCCGCCACTCTATTTTCCGTCATCCATCAATTCGACCAATAACGAAGAGAAGTTGTGGAAGCAATTTTGGGAAGGCCATGGCTTATCCCGGCTCGATGTCGCTTACCAGCGCGGCCTCGGAGATGGCGATGCATCCAGCGTACTCGACCGCAATGCATCCCGGCAAGACCGAAGGTGGTGGGCTGGTCGGACAAGGTCGACAGATCATGCACGGTATGCAACTCGGC